>JADYYZ010000110.1 GCA_020853405.1 Acetobacteraceae bacterium | reverse complement strand
TGGCGAGGCGGTACAGCCAGGCGCGCCGTGCCTCCCGTCGTGCCAGCACGGCGATGGAGTTCGCGCTGGTTGCGCCGATGCTGGTGCTGTTGCTGGTGGGCATGGTCGAAGCCGGCGTGCAGTTCGGCACCGGCCTCCTGCTCGACAGTGCTGCGCGCGACGCCAGCCGCTTCGGCGTCACCGGCGCCGCCACGCCCGCCGGGATGGCGAACCCGCCGTCGGATCGCACCGCCGCGATCCGGCGCATCGTGCTCGATCGCGGCGTCGGGCTGCTGCGCGACGATCGCCTTTCGATGACCATCACCTCGTTCGCAGGCTTCGCCGAGATCGGCCAGGCGGGTGCCGGCAGCGATGGTCCGGGCGGGCGTGGCGCGGTCGTGCTCTATGAGGTCCGCTACACCCAGCCGGTGCTGACGCCGCTTGCCTCGCTGGCGTTCGGGGTGGGCGCGTTCATCCATGTGGCGACGGCGGTCGTTCGCAATGAGCCGTTTCCCGCGCAGTAGCCGCCGGCGCGACCGGCGCGGTGGGCGCGGCCGGCGCGGGGTGGCGGCGGTGGAATTCGCGCTGGTCGTGCCGGCGGTCCTGATCATCCTGCTCGGCGTTGCCGACCTGTCGGTGCTGATCCGCGCCACCTGGCATCTGGAGCGTTCGGCCGGCGAGCTGGCCAACGTGATCGCCCAGTTCGATTCGCTGCGCGAGGCGGACTTTCCCGCGCTGTTCGACGTCGCCGACCGCATCGCCATGCCCTATGAGCTGACCGGCCAGCGCGGCGCGGTGATCATCACCAGCCTGTCCGGCACGGCGAACGGGGCGGTGGTGTCGTGGCGCCGGCGGGCCGGTGCCGCCGACATGCTGACGCGGTTCGGTGCGCAGCCGGCACCGGTGCTGCCGGTCGGCTTCACGCTGCCGGCAGGCCAGACCGCGATCGCAGTGGAGACCTATGCGCGCATCGCGCCGTGGGTGCTGTCGGCCAACCTCCTGGGCGAGCGGACCCAGGTGCTGGCCGGCTTCGGCCTGTTCCGGCCGCGCCTGTCGAGCCTGTCGGTGGTCGCGCCATGAGCTGGCGGCGCATGCTGCGCGATCGCGCCGGCGCGGTCGCGGTGCTGGTCGCGCTGGCCAGCATCCCGATCGCGGCCAGCGCGGCGCTGGCGGTGGATCTGGGGCTTGCCTACGTGGTGCGCTCGCGCCTGATCACCGCGATCGATGCCGCGGCGCTCGCCGGCACCCGCTCGATCAACGCGCCGACCCGCGATGCCGAGATCGCCGCCTGGTTCTGGGCCAATTACGGTCGGGCCGAGGTCAGCCGCAATGTCGGCTGGCTGGGCACCGAGATCGAGGGGCCGGTGATCACCGTCGAGGACGAGGGCAGGCAGGTTCGGGTTTCGGTCAGGGCGCGCGTGCCGACGGTGTTCATGCGCCTGTTCGGCCAGGACAGCCTGAGCGTGGGTGTCGAGAACGTCGCGCGCCGGGCGGAGCTCGGGATGGAGCTCGCGCTCGTGCTCGACATCACCGGCTCGATGAAAGGGGGCAACGCGATCGCGGCCCTGCGCGATGCCGCGACCGAGCTGGTGAACATCCTGTATGACGGCCGCGAGACCGTGAACAATCTGTGGGTCGCGGTGGTTCCCTATGTCGCGAGCGTCAATCTCGGGCCGACGCGCAGCGCCTGGCTCGTGCCGGGCAGCCTCAACCCCAACGCCTATCTCAACCGCAGCTGGGCAGGCTGCGTCGAGGCGCGCCACGCCAACGGCCATGACGGCACCGACGCGACGCCGGCCGAGGTGCCGTTCCGCCCCTATCTCTGGACCTCGACGCGCAACAAGTACTCGGTGAAGGGCGACAATGACTGGACCGCGACGACGATCACCGAACAGAACCAGGCGAGCCTGCCCGACAACACCGCGGTCGGCCCCAACCTCGGGTGCGGCGCGCCGGTGCTGCCGCTGACCACGGCGCGCACCACCATCCTGGGCAGGATCGCTGCGCTTCAGGCAACCTTCCGCGGCGGCACCATGGCCAATCTCGGCCTGCAGGCGGGCTGGTTCACGCTGAGCCCGCGCTGGCGCGGCCTGTGGGGCGATCCGAACCTGCCCATCGCCTACAACGACGAACTGATCCGCAAGGTCGTCGTGCTGATGACCGACGGCGAGAACCAGTGGTACGACTGGCCCGGCGGCGCGCCCGGCAGCGGCCCCGGCGGCTGGAGCGACGACCACGACGCCGACTACACCGCCTATGGCCGGATCAGGGAGAACCGCCTGGGCCTGACCGGCAGCGCGAGCGGCTGGCGCGGCGCCAACGGCCGTGCCGCGCAGGAGATCAACGCGCGGATGACCGGGCTCTGCACCGCGATGAAGGCGCAGAACATCATGATCTATACGGTTGTGTTCAACGTCTCCGCGAACTCGCCGGCCCAGGCATTGTATCGCGGCTGCGCGACCAGCCCGCAGAACTACTTCAATTCGCCGACCCAGGCCGATCTGCGTGCCGCCTTCCGCGCCATCGGCGAACAGCTCGCCAACCTGCGGCTGACGCAGTGACCGGCGGCCGGACGGAGAGGATGGTGGGCGCGACAGGGATTGAACCTGTGACCCCTACCGTGTCAAGGTAGTGCTCTCCCGCTGAGCTACGCGCCCGCCCGATCGCCGCTTCTAGCGGAATGGCCATCGCCCTTGCAAGACGGCGATGCCGCGGTGCCGGCGCGGGATGGATGACAGCCCGCCACGGCTGTGGCTTGCTGGCGCCGATGGACATGCATGTCAGTTCGATCCCCCCCAGCGAGGGGTTGCGCAGCGTTCGCGAACCCGCCTACGAGCTGCTGCTGCCGGCGACGCCATCCGGCCCGCTGGTGCTGACCAGCCCGCATTCCGGCCGCGACTATCCGGATCGGCTGCTGGCGGCGACCCGGCTCGACCCGATGACGCTGCGGCGAAGCGAGGACAGTTTCGTCGAGCTGATCCTGTCCGGCGCGCCGCGGCTCGGCTGCCCGCTGCTGCACGCGCTGTTCCCTCGGGTCTGGTGCGACGTGAACCGCGAGGCCTGGGAGCTCGACCAGGCGATGTTCCAGGACCGGCTGCCCGACTGGGTGAATGCCCGCTCGCCGCGGGTCGCCGCCGGCCTAGGCACCATCGCGCGGGTGGTTGCGACCGGCGAGCCGATCTATTGCCGGCGCCTGTCCTTCGCCGAGGCCGAGGCCAGGATCGCCAGCTGCTGGAAACCCTTCCACCAGGCGCTCGCCGGCCTGGTCGAGGAGGCGCGCGCTGCCTGCGGGTTTGCCGTCCTGCTCGACTGCCATTCGATGCCGTCGGTGCAGGGGGCCGACTTCAAGGGTGCTGCGATGCCGGATTTCGTGCTGGGGGATGCGCACGGCACCGCCTGCCACCCCTGGCTGACGGAGCGGGCGGAGCGCCTGCTGTCGGCGATGGGCTATTCGGTGCGCCGCAACGATCCATACGCCGGCGGCTACATCACGCGCCACTATGGCGCGCCCCGGCAAGGCGTGCATGCGCTGCAGCTCGAGATGAACCGGGCGCTCTACATGGACGAGCAGCGGTTCCAGCCGCTCGGCACGCTGGCGCGGCTCAGCGCCGACATCGAGCGCCTGATCGCGGACCTCGTCGGCACCGACTGGCGGGCGGCCGGCCTCGCGTACCGGCGCTGAGCTGCGTCGCGGCGATCAGCCGGCGGGGCAGGTTGCGCCGGCGGGCGGGGGTTCGAGCGGCGCGTTCGGCCGGTCCAGCAGGCTGGTCCGGCTCAGTTCCCGCAGCTGGCCGGCAAGCACCGCCTGTTCGGCAGGGTCGTTCACCGGGTTGCCCAGGCCATTGCGGGCCTGCCGCAACCTTCCATCCAGCACGGCGGCGCAGGCATGGCGTTGCCCCGCGGTCGGCGCGCGGCGCAGCACCTGCCACCAGTTCACCAGCACCTGCATCTGCGCGAAGCGGGCGTAGCGGATCACCGGGG
>JADYYZ010000109.1 GCA_020853405.1 Acetobacteraceae bacterium | reverse complement strand
TGCCGAGCTCGACGCCGGCAAATCCGGCGAGCCTCGCTTCCGAAAGGCAGGTCTCGAGCGGCGTTCCGGCGCCGAGTTCCGGCATGTCGTCGTTGGTCCAGGTGAGCGGGTTGATCGCGAGCCGCACTGCCATCGCGCTCATCCCCCCCTGGCCTGGCGGGCACGCGCGCGCAGATAGGCGCTGCGCAGGCGCGCATGCGTCGCGGCAACCGGAACGTCCCACCAGGCGCCGCCCGCTTGCGTGCTCGCCCGCGGATCGGTCGGGATCACCAGCACCGTGGTGCGGCGCGCGCGGATCGCCGCCGGCAGCGCCGCCTCCAGTTCCGCGATGCCGGCAACGGCTTTCGCCTCGGCGCCAAGGGCTGCCGCGTGGGCAGCGAAATCGATGCGCGGCGCTGCCTCCGCCAGCAGGTTGTTGAAGCGGCCGCCGCCCGTCGCGCCGCTCAGCCGGTCGATGCAGCCGAAGCCGCGATTGTCGAGCACCACGATGGCGAGCGGCGCGTCGAGCGCGATCGAGGTCGCGATCTCGCTGTTCAGCATCAGGTAGCTGCCATCGCCGACCAGCACCATCACGGGCCGGTCGGGGGCAGCGAGCTTCACGCCAAGGCCGCCCGCGATCTCGTAGCCCATGCAGGAGTAGCCGTATTCCACGTGATAGCCGGCGGCGTCGGTCGCGCGCCAGAGCTTGTGCAGCTCTCCCGGCAGGCCGCCGGCGGCGCACACCATGATGCCGTTCGCCGGCAGTGCGCGGTTCACCGCGCCCAGCACCTGGGCATCGGTGGCGAGCGCGCCCTTGCGCGGGGCGGCGGTGGCGCGATCGACGGCACGGTTCCAGCGTGCAAGCCCGGCGGCGGCGCGTGCCCGCCACGATGGCGGCGCCTGCCAGGCGCCGAGCTTCCGCCCCAGCGCGACAAGCCCGCGCGCCGCATCGGCCAGCAGCGGCAGGGCGCCGTGCTTGCCGGCATCGAACGCGGCGACGTTCAGCCCGACCAGCCTGGCATCGGCAAACAGCGCGCGCGAACCGGTGGTGAAGTCGGCAAGCCGCGTGCCGACCGCCAGCACCAGGTCCGCGCGCCGGGCGAGATCGTTCGCCGCCTCGGAACCGGTGACCCCGATCGCGCCGACATTGGCGGGGTCATCCCAGGCGAGGCTGCCCTTGCCTGCCTGGGTTTCCGCAACCGGCAGCCCGTGCCGGCGGGCGAACCCCGAAACCTGCGCACCGGCGCGCGCGTATTTCACGCCGCCGCCCGCGATCAGCAGCGGCCGTTTCGCGCCGCGAAGCGCCGCCGCCGCCGCCGCGAGCTCGGCGACGTCCGGCTCGGGCGCCCGGATGCGGTGCAGGCGGGGCGCGAAGAAGGCCACCGGCCAGTCGAACGCCTCGGCCTGTACGTCCTGCGGCAGCGCGATCGTCGCCGGACCGCAGCCGGCCGGGTCGGTCAGCACGCTGAGCGAAGCAGGCAGGCTCGCCAGCAGCTGTTCGGGGCGGGTGATGCGGTCGAAATACCGGCTGACGGGACGGAAACAGTCGTTCGCCGAGACCAGCGGCGAGGCGAAATCCTCGACCTGCTGGAGCACGGGGTCGGGGCCGCGGCCGGCGAACACGTCGCCGGGCAGGAACAGCACCGGCAGCCGGTTGACATGCGCTACCGCGGCGGCGGTCAGCATGTTGGTGGCACCCGGCCCGATCGAGCTGGTGCAGGCCATCATGCGCCGGCGCATGTGTGTTCGGGCATAGGCGATGGCGGCCAGCGCCATCGCCTGTTCGTTGTGCGCGCGCAGCGTCGGCAGCGTTCGCCGCGCGCCCGCCAGCGCCGCCCCCAGCCCGGCGACGTTGCCGTGCCCGAAGATCGCCCAGACGCCGCCGAACAGCCGCACGCGCCTGCCCTCGATCTCGGTCATCTGGGCCGACAGGAAGCGCACCACCGCCTCGCCCACGCTCAGCCGGACTGTTCGCACGATCCCTCCATGGTTCGGGCTGGCGTCGCCGATGCTGACGGGCGGCCCGCGCCGTGCCACCATGAAGTGTTACGGACTGACGAGGTGGCCGGCAACGGCCGAGCGCGCGGGCGGACGGCCCGGCAGGGTGGAGATGCTCGCGATCGCACAGTTCGGCGCCGGCCGGATCGGCGCCATCCATGCCGGCAACGTCGCGGCGAATGCGCGGGCGAGGCTTGCCCACATCGTCGACGTGAACCGGGAAGCCGCGGAAGCGCTGGCGCGCCGGGTTGGTGCCACCGTCGCGACCGCGGAGGCAGCGCTGGCCGACCCGGCGGTCGGTGCGGTGATCATCGCCAGTTCGACCGACACGCATGCCGATCTGATCATCCGCGCCGCCGGTGCCGGCAAGGCGATCTTCTGCGAGAAGCCGATCGACCTTGCGCTGGCCCGCGTCGATGCGGCGCTGGCGGCGGTGCAGACCGCCGGCGTGCCGCTGATGGTCGGCTTCAACCGCCGCTTCGACCCTGACTTCTCCCTCCTGCACGCGGCGATCGCGGCCGGCAGGATCGGCAGGGTCGAACAGGTGGTCATCACCAGCCGCGATCCTGGCCCGCCGCCGCTGGACTATATCCGCGTCTCGGGCGGCCAGCTGCGCGACATGACCATCCATGATTTCGACATGGCGCGCTGGCTGCTGGGCGAGGAACCGGTGGAGGTGTTCGCCTATGGCGCGGCCCTGGTCGATGCCGCGATCGGCGCGGCCGGCGACACCGACAGCCTGATGCTGCTGCTGAAGACCGCATCCGGACGCATGGCACACATCAACAATTGCCGCCGCGCCAGCTACGGCTACGACCAGCGCATCGAGGTGTTCGGCAGCGAGGGCCGCCTGATCGCCGGCAACCGCCTGGAATCCACGGTTGAGCTCGCCGACGCGCGGGGGCAGACCGCGGCGCGGCCGATGCACTTCTTCCTGGAACGCTACGCCGAAGCCTACCGCATCGAGCTCGACGCCTTCATCGACGCGGTGACCGAGGCACGCCCGGTGCCGGTCGACGGCAGCGACGGCCGCCAGGCGCTGCTGCTGGCCGACTGCGCGGCACGTGCGCTGGCCGAGGGAAGGCCGGTGCGGATTCCCCCGCGGTGATGCCGGCGATCCGGCTCGATGGGCGCGTGCTGCTGGTCACCGGCGGCACGCAGGGGGTCGGCGAGGCGATCGCACGCGCCGCCGCCGAGGCAGGGGCGGCGGGCATCGCCATCACCGGTCGCGACCGGGCGCGCGGGGCGGCGGTTGCCGCCGCGCTCGCGCGCAGCACGCGGGCGTGCTTCGTCGCCGCCGACCTCGCCGACGCCCTGGCCCCCGCGCGCATCGTGGCCGAGGCGGGTGCGGCGCTCGGCACCATCGATGGGCTGGTCAACGCCGCCGGCCTGACCGACCGCGGAACGCTGGAAAGCACCACGACCGAGCTGTGGGACCGGCTGTTCGCGGTGAATGCGCGGGCACCGTTCCTGCTGATGCGGCAGGTGGCGCGCGGGCTTCTGGCGGCAGGAAGACCGGGCGCGATCGTCAACATCATCACCATGTCGAGCCATGGCGGCCAGCCGTTCCTGGTTGCCTATTCCGCCTCGAAGGGGGCGCTCGCGACCTTGACGAAGAACGCCGCGCACGCACTGCGGGCGGCGCGCATCCGCGTCAACGGCATCAATCTCGGCTGGACCGACACCCCGGGCGAGCACGCGATCCAGGCACGGGATGGCGCGCCCGCCGACTGGCTGGCACGGGCCGGCCCGGAACAGCCGTTCGGGCGGCTGATCGAACCCCGCGATGTTGCCGGCCTGGCAGTCTATCTGCTTTCGGATGCGGCGATGATGATGACGGGATCGCTGATCGATTTCGACCAGAACGTGATCGGGGCGTACGGCTGATGCGCCCGGCCGAGCTCCTGCGCCGGCGCGACATCGCCGCCGTGATCGCGGCCGCGGCCGCGACACACGCTGCGGCCATCCGCGATGCCGGCGGCGGCGTGGCGCGGCTGAAGGGGGCGCAGGACTTCCTTACCGAGGCGGACGGCGCGACCGAGGAATTCATCCGCCTCCGGCTCGCGCGCGATTTTCCCGGCGAGGCCGTTCTCGGCGAGGAGCTGGGCGGGGGTGCCGACGGGGCCGGCCCGCTCTGGGTCCTCGACCCGATCGACGGCACCGCCAATTTCGCGCGCAACGCCGACCGCTGGTGCGTATCGATCGGCATGGTGCTGGAGGGTCGCGCGGTGCTGGGCGCGGTCGCACGGCACGCCCCGCAGGAGCTGTTCGCCGCCGCCCTGGGGTGCGGCGCGACGCTGAACGGCGCCGCGATAGAGGCCGCCGCCACCACCGACATCACGCGCGCGATCGTCGAGATCGGCTGGTCGCTGCGCCGCCCGCAGGCGGCCTATGTCGGCATGGTCGCGCGCGCGATGCGGCTTGGCATCGGCACCCGCTGTTCGGGTTCCGGCGCGCTCGGCATCGTCGAGACCGCCTGCGGCCGGCTCGATGGCTATCTGGAACTGCACATCAATGCCTGGGACACCGCCGCCGCGCTCGCGATCGCACGCGAGGCCGGCTGCTGGACCAGCCCCCACGATTCCGGCGCCTGGCTTTCGCACGGCAACCCGATCGGCATCGCCGCGCCGGCGCTGGCCGCCCAGCTCGCCCCTCTGCTCGACGAGGATCAACCCTGATGGAGGATTCCATGGTGAAGGCGCGACGCTTCCTGCTGGCGCTTGCCGGCACGCTGCTGTTCGGCGGTGCCGCCGAGGCGCAGGGAACGCTCACCGTCTATTGTTCGGTGCAGGAGGAGTGGTGCCGCCCGATGATGGCGGCGTTCGAGCGGGCGAGCGGTATCCGCATCGCGATGACGCGCAAGAGTTCCGGCGAGACGCTGACCCAGGTGCGCGCCGAAGCCTCGAACCCGCGCGGCGACATCTGGTGGGGTGGCACCGGCGATCCGCACATGCAGGGCGCGCAGGAGAACCTGCTCCAGGAATACCGCTCGCCGA
>JADYYZ010000108.1 GCA_020853405.1 Acetobacteraceae bacterium | reverse complement strand
GCCTGGCACCACCATCTCGATTATGACAGCGTGATGTATCTGCTCTCCGGGCGCTGCCGCATCGATTCCGGCGCCGATGGCGGCACCGCGACCGAGATGCGCGCCGGCGATTTCGGATTCTTCGGCAAGGGCGTGATCCACCGCGTGCAGATTCTCGATGACGGCAGGTGCGACTACGTGTTCGTCCGCTTCGGCCATGGCGAGAGCGTTGCCGTGGCTGACGGCCCGGGCCCGCGGATACTGGCGCAAGCCGGGCCGGGCGCCGCCTGAGCGAGGGGAGGCGGACGCGCCTGTCCAGACACAGCGATTTCGCCGATGCCGGTCCCGGTTGAGATTCGCCTGAAGCGCGCCGAGAAGCTGCTGCACCTGCGCTTCGATTCCGGCGAGGAGTTCGACCTGCCTGCCGAATATCTGCGCGTCGAAAGCCCGTCGGCCGAGGTGCAGGGGCACGGGCCGGATCAGCGCATCGTGCTGCCGGGGCGGATGCATGTCGGCATCATCGGCATCGAGCCGGTCGGCAACTATGCGGTGCGGCTCCGGTTCGATGACCTGCATGACACCGGCATCTATTCGTGGGACTATCTGCACCAGCTGGGGCTTGAGCAGGCCGAACGCTGGCAGGCCTATCTGGATGCGCTGGCGGCAAAGGGCCTGTCGCGCGAGCCGCGCCGCCGTCGCTAGAGATCGATTCCGACGCGCCGACGGGAGAGTTCCGCATGCACCGCCGTTCGATACTCGCCGCACCGCTGGCCGCGCTGCCGTTCGCCGCCGCCGCGCAACCCGGTCCGATCCGGCTGGTCGTGCCCTATCCGCCCGGCGGGTCGGTGGACGCCACGGCGCGCATCATCGCGGCGCGGATCGGCCAGAGCACGGGGCAGGTCTTCATCGTCGAGAACCGGGCCGGGGCGAACGGCACGATCGGCGCCGAGTATGTGCGCCGTGCCACCCCGGACGGCACGGTGTTCCTGTATTCCGCCAGCATTGCGGTGGTGCTGCCGCTGGTCGTGAAGAACGTGCCCTATGATCCGCTGCGCGACTTCATCCCGGTGGCGCGCGTCGCCGAAGGCCCGGTGCTGATCAGCGTCGCCACCTCGGTGCCGGGTGCGACGCTCGACGAGGTGATGCGATACGCCAAGGCGAACGAGCAGAAATTCAACTTCGCGACCACGGGGGTGGGCGGTGCCGGCCATATCGTGACCACCCGGCTCAAGGCCCGCTACGGCATCGAGAGCCCGATGATCGGCTATCGCGGCGCCGGCCCGGCGCTGAACGATCTGGCCGCCGGCGTCGTGCACCTCGTGGGCGACCCCATCCTGTCGTCGCTGCCGGTAGCGCGCGCGGGCCGCATCCGCGCGGTCGCGGTGACGGCACCGACCCGAAGCCCCGCCGCGCCCGACATTCCCACGACCGCGGAAAGTGGCGTTCCGGACCTCGTGGGTTTCTCGTGGTACGGGCTGTGGGCACCGCTGAACACACCGGCCGATGCCGTGACCCGGATGGCCGAACTTGCCACCGCCGCGGCGGGCGATCCCGATGTGGCACGGCGCCTGACCGAATTCGGCTTCACCCCGGTTTCCGAAACCGGCGAGGCATTCGCCCGGTTCCAGCAGGACGAGTTCGACCGCACCGCCAAGGTGCTGCGCGAGGCCGGTGTCGTGCCGGAGTAATGCGCGCGCCGCGGCGCAATGCTGCCGCGCGTCGCCTGTCCTGGCGTCGCCGGCGCGGTGCGGGTATATGGGCGCATCCCGATCCGGGATGTCGCGCGCTCCTGGCGCGTAGGGCGGCGCCGAGGCGCTGCTTCCCCAGTCGAGCGCGACCCGAAAACCGCTGAAAAGTCCGAACGCGGGGCTTCTCGACAAGACTGCCGCGACCAGCGGCCGGCTGTCACGCACGGCCTGGCGCGGCATGGAAAGAGTTTCTTCACGTGACTGAATCGACCGACTTCGCTTCGCTGGCACTGGCCGGCCCCGTTCTGCGCGCCATCGCGACAGAAGGATACGAAACCCCCACCCCGATCCAGGCCCGCACCATCCCGCACGCGATCGCGGGCAGGGATGTGCTGGGCATCGCCCAGACCGGCACCGGCAAGACGGCCGCCTTCGCGCTGCCGATCCTGCACGGCTTCGCCGCCGGGCGCGACCGGCTGCCCGCCCGCGCCGGCCGCGCGCTGGTGCTTGCCCCCACCCGCGAACTGGCCACCCAGATCGCCGACAGTTTCCGCGCCTATGGCAGGTTCGTCCGCGTCTCGGTGGCGCTGGTGATCGGCGGCGCCTCGGGCCAGGCGCAGGCGCGCGCCCTTGCCCCGGGCGTCGATGTGATCGTCGCGACACCCGGCCGGCTGCTCGACCATCTGTCGACCGGCGCGGTGCGGCTCGACCAGGTGCGCACGCTGGTGCTGGACGAGGCCGACCACATGCTCGATCTCGGCTTCCTGCCCTCGATCCGAAAAATCCTGGCGCGCCTGCCGAAGCAGCGCCAGACCCTGTTCTTCAGCGCCACCATGCCCGCCCCGATCAAGGTCCTGGCCGACGAGATGCTGGAGCGCCCGGCCGAGGTCGCGGTGGCGCCGGTCGCGACCACGGCCGAGCGGGTTTCGCAGTCGGTCTTCCTGATCGAGCAGAACGGCAAGCGCGCCCTGCTGTCGCATCTTCTGCGTGATGCGGCGATGGCACGCACGCTGGTCTTCACCCGCACCAAGCACGGGGCCGACCGCGTGGTGAAGCAGCTGGCGAGCGACGGCATCGCCGCCGAGGCGATCCACGGCAACAAGAGCCAGCCGCAGCGCAACCGCGCGCTCGATGGGTTCCGCCAGGGCCGCGTGCGGGTGCTGGTCGCCACCGACATCGCCGCCCGCGGCATCGACGTCGATGGCGTGTCGCACGTGGTGCAGTTCGACCTGCCCGACGTGCCCGAGAGCTACGTGCACCGCATCGGCCGCACCGCGCGCGCGGGCGCTGCCGGCATCGCGATCGCGTTCTGCGCGTCGGACGAGCGGGCGAACCTGAAGGACATCGAGCGCACGATCCGCCAGGATGTTCCCCGCGCCCGGCTTCCCGCGCTGCCTGGCGTCGTCGCGGCGGCCGAGGCGCCGACCGCCGCGCGCCCCGGCCAGCACCGCCCGGCCGCCGCCGCGCCGCGGCCCGCTGCGCGCGCGTTCGCCAGGCCGCGCGGCTTCCGCGGCCGCGCCCGCGCCGCCTGAGGCGCACGGCGGCGCACTGGAGCATGATCGCTTCAGATCGAAGCGATCATGCTCCGCAAGACCTCCTTTGAGCGCGCGATTCGCGTCTGCGGCAGGTCCGCCTCCGACGGTCACGCGCTAGGCGAACACCGCCAGCACGGCGTCGCCGACGCTCAGGAACGGCACGCCATAGACGGGCTGCAGCACATCGGGCAGCAGCACCGAATCCGGCGCGCCGTGCGCGGCTGCCCGGCCATCGTCCAGCAGCAGCACCTGGTCGGCGACGAAGCGCGCCTCGTTCAGGTCGTGCAGGACGATCGCAACCGCGATGCCGCGTGCCGCGAGGCCACGCGCCGCGCGCAGCAACAGCGCCTTGTGGCCGGCATCGAGGCTCGCGGTCGGCTCGTCCAGCAGCAGCGCGGCCGGCGGTTCGGCGGATGCGAGCTGGGCCAGCGCGCGCGCGAAATGCGTGCGTGCCGCCTCACCGCCCGACAAGGTCGCCATGTCGCGGGATCGCAGATGGAGGATATCGGCCTCGGCCATCGCCGCCTCGATCGCGGCCTCATCGTCGGCCGAACCGGGGCTGCCGTGCCAGGCCATCCTGCCCAGCGCCACGGTCTGGCGTGCCGTCAGCGGAAAGGCAGCGCGCGCCGACTGCGCCATCACCGCCCGCCGCCGCGCCAGCGAGGCGGCATCCCCGCCGCGCAAGGGCCTGCCGTCGAGCCGCACGCTGCCCTCGTCGGGAACGATCGCGCCGGACAGCACGGCAAGCAGCGTCGACTTGCCCGCCCCGTTCGGCCCGACCAGCGCCAGCACCCGCCCGGGTTCGACCACGCAGTCGATGCCCCGCAGCAGCCACCGCCCGCCGCGCCGCACGCCGATGCCGGATGCGATGATCATAGTGGCGGCGCGGGTCCTTGACCCGGGCCGAGGCGCCAAAGGCGCCCGCGCCCCATGGCGCGAGCCAGGCGCGCGGAGCGCGCGCCCGGCGGTTGAGGGCGAGTCATGACACATCACGCCGCAGCAGCCACAGGAAGAACGGCGCGCCGATCAGGCTGGTCACCACGCCGATCGGCAGCTCCGCGGGTGCGGCCAGGGTGCGCGCGGCGAGGTCGGAGGCCGACAGCAGCGCAGCCCCCAGCAGCGCCGAACCCGCCAGCACCACCCGATGGTCGGCGCCGCAGGCCAGCCGCACCAGGTGCGGCACCACCAGGCCGACGAAGGCGATCAGCCCGGTGAAGGCGACGCCGGCCGAGACCACGACCGCCGCCAGCACGATCGCGATGCGCTTGGCACGCTCGACATCGATACCGAGGTGGAACGCCTCGCGCTCGCCCAGGGCAAGGCCGTTCAGATTCCGTGCCAGCAGCAGCAGCCCGGCCGCGGGCAGCACGATCGTCGCTGCCAGCACCGGCACCATCGGCCAGCGCGCGCCGGCAAGGCTGCCAAGCAGCCAGAACGTCACGTCGCGGATCTGCCGGTCGTCGGAGATGAACAGCAGCAGGCCAATGCCGGCATTGGCGAGCGCATTGATCGCGATGCCCGCCAGCAACAGGGTGCCGACCGGCATGCCGCCGTCGCGCGCGGCAACCCGCGCCACCAGCAAGGTCGCCCCCAGCCCGCCGAGAAAGGCCACGGCCGGCAGCAGCCACAGTGCCGGCGTGCCGGCGCGCAACGATGCCGCCGGCCGCAGCATGTCGCCGCCCAGCACGATCGCCGCGACGGCGGCCAGCGCCGCGCCGGCCGAGACGCCGATCAGGCCGGGATCGGCCAGCGGGTTGCGGAACAGCCCCTGCATCGCCGCCCCCGCGATCGCGAGGCCGGCGCCGACCATCGCCGCGACCAGCGCACGCGGCAGGCGGATGGCGGTGAGGATCGCCGCGTCGCGCCGGAACTCGTCCGGCAGCGGCGCCACCCCCAGCGCATCGCCCAGCACGGCGACGACGCCCTGCGGGCTGACCCTGGCCGGCCCCAGCAGGATGGCGCCGGCAAGCGCCACGGCCAGCAGCACGCCGACCGCGGGCAGCGCGCGGGCCCCGGTCACACCCATGGCCGGGCCGGCAGCACGGGCAGGCCCTGCGCGCCGAAGGCAGCCGCCAGGTCGCGCCTTGCGTGCGCGGACCGCGGTCCCCAGCCGAACGCATAGGCGCCATCGATGCCGATCACGCGCCGTGCCGCCGCCGCCGGCGTGAAGCGCAGCTGCGGCGTCTCGAACAACGCCTCCGGCCCGCCTGCCTCGGCCAGGGCGTGCTGCATCATCACCACCAGATCCGGCGCCGCGGCAAGCGCTGCCTCGGCCGACAGCGGCCGGAAGCCCTCGAACGCATCGATCGCGTTGGCGGCCCCCGCCCATTGCAGCATCGACGCTGCGTGGGTGGCGCGCCCGGAGACCATCGGCGCGCCGCGCGACAGCGACAGCACGAACAGCACGCGCGGGCGGCCTGCCCCTGCGATCGCCGGATCGAGCGCGGCGGCGTCGGCCGCGAAGCAGGCGGCCAGCTCGCGCCCGTCGCATTGCAGCGCCTTCGCCACCGCCTCGATCTTGGCGACCACGCAAGCGGGGCCGGCCCGGTCCTCGACCACCACCATCCTCTGGCGCGCTGCCCGCAGCACGGCGAGCGCATCGGGTGGGCCGGCCTCGCTCGAGAGCAGCAGCAGGTCGGGGTGCAGCGACACGATGCCCTCGGGCGGCAGCGCGCGCATGTAGCCGATCTGCACCAGGTGCTGCGCGGCACCGGGGAACCGGCTGGTGCTGTCCACCGCCACCACCTGCCCGCCCGCGCCAAGCGCGAAGGCGATCTCGGTCAGCGCGCTGCCCACCACCACGACACGCCGGGTGCGCGCGCCATGCGGCCGCCGCACCGGCAGGGCGGCAGCCGGCACGGCGAGCGTTGCACGATGCAGAAGCGCGCGGCGCTTCATGCCGCGGCCTGCTGTTGTGCCGGCAGCGCCTCGGTGATGTCGCGCCAGGCAGGATCCTCGGGCGTGCCCGGCTTGCGCACGCCGAAGACCTGCGCGATCACCTCGCCCGCCGCGTCGAGCAGCTCGACCGAGGTCACGACGCCGTCGTCGGTCGGCTTGCGCACGCGGAATGCCTCGGCGACCTGGCGTTCGTCCAGATGCAGGTTGAACTCGGGGTCCATCACGTTGAACCAGCCGTGGAGGTCGACCAGTTTCCGCACCGGCCCGGAATGGATCTGCACGATGCCGCGGTTGCCGACGAACACCATCACCGGCACGCCGCCCGCGGCCGCCATGCGGAGCGCGGTGCTGCCGGCTGACGGCGAAAGGCGCCGCGCCAGGTCGTCGCCGGCGAGCTGGAATGCCTGGCGGCGCGTGGCCTTGTGCGCCAGCAGCATCGGGAAGAAGTCGTGCGTGTCGCGCAGCGCCTGCCAGTCGCCGCGCAATGCCTGGGCATCGACCGCCTGCTCCGGCTTCTGCGGCTCGGCGGGGGCGGCCGCCTCGG
>JADYYZ010000107.1 GCA_020853405.1 Acetobacteraceae bacterium | reverse complement strand
TAGATCGCGAACCCGGGTTCGATCTGCCAGACCTGCCGGCCCGGCAGATAGGCAGCACCACTGGCCCGGAACGCCTTGGCCAGCTCGAGGCCGGTCGCATCGCCATCGTGGCGGAAGCCGTCGCGCGCTGCCATCCGCGCCTCGACCGCGCGCCAGATCTGGCCGCCCGGCGCCGGCTGTTCGTCGAGCACGGAAACGGCAAGGCCAAGGCCGGCGGCACGCACCGCCGCCGCAAGCCCCGCCGGGCCGGTACCGATGATCGCAAGGTCGATGCTGCCGTTCACGCCACCGCCCCCGTCGCCTTGCCCTGGCGCTCGACCGTCATGCCATCCTGAACGGTGGTCAGGCAGGTCTGCACCGAACGCACGCCGTCGACCACCGCGAGGCACTCGAAACACACGCCCATCATGCAATAGGGCGCGCGCCGTGCGCCGCTCAGCATCGTGGTGCGGGCATGGAATGGCGGCGTCCGCAGCAGCACCGCCGCGACCGTCTCACCAGGCCGGGCGGCAACGGCGGTGCCATCGACCGTGAGCGTGATGGACGGAGCCGGCTCATGCAGCAGTTTGAACATCGAAGCGTCTGTGATGGAACGGAGCGATCTCGTCGGGGAAAGCGCCCGCGGCGACGGCATCGGCCAGCATCTCCGCGTGCGCGGCAGCGAGCGTCACGCCGGAATGGCAGAGCGCCACGAAGGCGCCAGGGTGGGTTTCGGATTGCGCATAGATCGGGTGGCCATCGGGCGTCATCACCCTGAGCGCCGACCAGTGCCGCACGAGTCTCGCGCGACCGAGGAAGGGCAGCACCTGCAGGGTATTGCGCGCCATCGTCGCCGCCGCATCGACGGTGGTGGAGATATCGAAACCCACCTCCTCCTTGGTCGCGCCGAGCTGGAAGGTGCCATCGCCGGTCTGGCGGATGCCGCCCGCCGGCAGCGGCAGGATCGGCGGGAAACGCTCGGTGACCATCATCTGGCCGCGCTGCGGGCGGACCGGCACGTCAAGGCCGACCTGGCGGCCGAGTGCGCCGCTGCCATTGCCCGCCGCGATCAGCACCTTCGCGGCCGCATACTCGCCCTTGTCGGTGTGGACCTTGAAGGCGCCCTGTGCGTGCGTGATCGTGCGCACCGGCTGGTCGGAAAGCAGCGTGCCGCCGAGCTCCCTGATGCTCCGTTGCAAGGCAAGCAGCATCCGCAGCGGGTCGACATGGCCGTCGCGCCAGCAATAGCTGCCGCCGGAAACGTCCGGGCCGAACGGCACGCCGGGCATCAGTTTCTCGAGGCCGGCCCGGTCGACCATCTCGAAATCGCGCTCGCTGCCGCCCGGCCGGTTATGCAGGCGCATCAGGGTACCTTCGCGGCTGGCGAGTTCCTCCTCGCCGACGCAGATCATGAGGCCGCCCTTGCGCTGGTCCTGGATGTCGCCGCCGGTGATCTTCTCCAGTTCGGCGGCGAGCTCCGGCCAGAGGTCGGAGCTGCGCCGCGTCAGGCGCTGGTACGGCGCCATGTCGAGGCCCTTGCCCTGCACCCAGACCAGGCCGCCATTGCCGCGCGCCGCGCGGTAATCAAGGTCGCCGCCATCGATGACGAGCGGGCGGATGCCGCGCCGCGCCAGCCCGTAGGCAGCCGCAGCGCCCACCATGCCGGCACCGATGATGATGATCTCCGCCTCGCGCATGCTCCCCTCCCCGGAGACCCGACGGTGCTGTTGTGCGGGTGATGGCGCCGGTGGTCAAAGACAAAATCTTAGGCACCCCAGTCGGAAAGGTTATGGCACCAGGGTGATTGCCGCACCCGGCCGGGAGCCGGTGGCGTCAGGACAGGACCGTACCGGCGTTTGCCGGCGGGCAAGGCGCGGCCTAGTGTCCTGTTGCCCTCCGATAATGCGTGGTTTGTGCCCCGGCATGATGAATCTGCGCCAGATCGAAGCCTTCCGCGCAGTGATGGAGACCGGCTCGGTCAGCCAGGCTGCCGAACGGCTGGCGATCTCGCAGCCGGCCGTGAGCAAGCTGATTCAGAACCTGGAGCACGGCACCAGCCTCGCCCTGTTCGAGCGCCGGCCGGGCCGCGTCCTGCCGACACCGGAAGCGTTCCTCCTGTTCGAGGAGATCGAGCGCATGGTGAAGGGGCTGAACAGCCTGCAGCTGTTCGTGGCCGACCTGCAGGCGATGCAGCATGCCAGTCTGCGCATCGGCGTGATGCCGGCATTGTCGGTCGGCTTCATCCAGGACATCCTCAAGCACTTCGCCGACGCCCACCCCGCCTCGCAGCTCGTCGTCCAGGCGCGCAGCACAGTCAAGATCGTCGAATGGCTGGTTGCCGGCAGCATCGATATCGGGCTCTCCTCGCACCCGTTCGACCACCCGGAGATCGTGCAGGTGCCGCTGTGCCGGCGCGCCTATGTCTGCATCATGCCCAAGGCGCACCGGCTGGCCGGCCGGGCATCGCTTTCGCCATCCGATTTCGAGGGCGAACGCTTCATCTCGTTTTCGCCCGGCTCCGACCTGGGCACCGAGATCGGCCTCATCTTCAAGCAGGCCGGCGTCAAGCCGAGGATGCAGATCGAGGCATCGATGGCGCCGACCGTGTGCGCCCTGGTGACGCGCGGCCTCGGTATCGCGCTGGTCAACCCGCTCTATATCGGCGATTTCGCAGGGGTGCTTGCGCAGCGCCCCTTCACCCCCGAGGTCACTTCCGAGGTTCGCCTGCTGCTGCCGCGGCTGCGGCCGCAATCGCTTGCCACGCGCGCCTTCATCG
>JADYYZ010000106.1 GCA_020853405.1 Acetobacteraceae bacterium | reverse complement strand
TCTATCCGGCACCGATGGCAACCGGCGAGAATCTTTTCAGCCACCAGGACGCCCGCAACCTGATCCGCTATGGCGGCATGCGCCCCGACCGCGACTTCCTCCAGTTCGACTGCGCGCTGAGCTACGGACTGGTGGAATTCCGCCGCACGCTGGAGGTGCTGGACACGGCCGGCTGGAGCTGGCGGCGGGTGGTGCCGCATGGCGGGCATCAGATGAGCCTGATGATCGCGGCCGGCCTCGGGCTTGGCGGCAACGAGAGCTATCCCGACCTGTTCCAGCCCTATGGCGGCTTCCCCGATGGCGTGCGGGTGGAGAACGGATACGTGACGATGCCGGAACTGCCGGGCATCGGCTTCGAGGCCAAGAGCGACCTCTATCAGCAGATGAAGGCGCTGGCGGCGTAGCCGGCGTCGCCCGGTGCCGCCCGGCGCGGGTGTGCGATTGACAGCACGCCGGCCCGGTCATCCCATCGGCGGCGCCAACAGGGAGGAATTTCCGATGCCGACCCGCCGCGCCGCCGTTGCCGGGCTTGCCGCCGCACCCATCGTCCTGCGCGGCGCCCGGGCGCAGACCGCGATCCGCTGGGCCACCGTGCTGGGGCCGACCCACCCCGAGGCGATCATGATCAAGCGCATTTCCGCGGACCTGCGCGCGAAGTCGAACGGGCGGCTGGTGATCGAGGATTTCCCCGGCGGCCAGCTCGGCAGCCCGGCCGACCAGGTGGAAGGTGCCGCCTCGGGCGCGATCACCATCGTCAGTGAAGGCGCCGCGGCGGTCGGCCAGTTCGCGCCGCAGCTCACCATCATCGAGGCGCCCTATGTCTGGCGCGACCGCGAGCACATGAGCAAGGCGCTGGCCTCGCCGCTGCTCGACGAGCTGAACGCCACCCTGGTGTCGCGGCGGGGGCTTCGCATCATCGGCACGCTCTATTATGGCAAGCGCCACCTCACGACCGGCTCGAAGCCGGTGCGCACGGCGGCCGACATGGCGGGCTTCAAGCTGCGCGTGCCGCCGGTGGACGTGTTCCGCGCCATGGCCGAAGCCTGGGGCGCGCGCCCCACGCCGATCAATTTCGGCGAACTCTATCTGGCGCTCAGCCAGGGCGCGGTCGATGGGCAGGAAAACCCGCTGCCGACGATCCAGAGCGCGAAACTGTTCGAGGTCCAGAAGTTCCTGGTGCTGACCGGGCACATCATCACGCCGCGCCTGATCCTGATCAACGAGCGCGTCTGGCAGGGGCTGCCGCCCGCCGACCGCGAGCTGCTGCGCGCGGCGGTGGGCGCGGGCAGCCAGTGGCAGGATTCCGAGCTCGCCGCACAGGAGGGCGCCGCCGTGGCCACCCTGCAATCCTCCGGCATGACCGTGATCGAGCCGGACCTTGAGAGTTTCCGAAAGCCGGTGCTGGCAACCGTGCCCCAGAAATTCGCCGATCGCTGGGGGCGCGGCCTGTGGGAGAAGCTGCAGGCGCTGTGAGCGTATTGCGTGCCGCCGCCGACGCGGCACTCGCGCTTTTCTGCGCGCTGCTGCTGGCCGTGCTGGTGGTGGTGGTCGCCATCGGCGTGCTCTCGCGCGGGCTGGGCAGCCCGGTCGCGTGGTCGGACGAGCTCGCGCGCTACCTGCTGGTTTGGCTCGGCTTCGCCGGCACGATGCTGGCGGCGCGCCGGCGCGCGCACATCCGGATCGAGGTGTTCATCGACCGCCTGCCCGCCCGCGCCCGCCGCGCCGCCGAGATCGCGATCCAGGTCATGGTCGGCGCGTTCGGCCTCGCGCTGGCGTGGTGGGGGGCGGGCCTGATCGGGCGCAACCTGGATGTCGAGGCGATCAGCCTGCCGGTGCCGCAGGCGCTGCTGTACCTGCCGCTGCCGCTGGCCGGCATCGTGCTTGCGATCCAGGCCGCCGCCGACGCGATGCGCCGATGAGCGAGCTGATGGGCTGGATCATCGCCGCCTGGATCGCGGCGATGCTGGCCGGCGTGCCGCTGTTCGCCTCGATGGGCCTTGCCGCCTTCGCGTTCGTTTCGCTGGGCGGGCTGCCGCCCTCGATCGTGCCGCAGAAGATCGCGCAAAGCGCGAATTCGTTCCCGCTGCTGGCGGCGCCGCTGTTCATCCTGATGGGCAACATCATGAACTCGGCCGGCATCACCGAGCGCATCTTCGGCTTCGCCACCGCCTGCGTCGGCTGGGTGCGGGGCGGCCTCTGCCACGCCAACATCCTGGCCAGCGTGATCTTCGCCGGCATGTCGGGCTCGGCGGTGGCCGATGCCGGCGGCGTCGGCACGCGGGAGATCAGGGCAATGCGCGAGGAAGGATACGACGCCGAAACCGCGGCGGCGATCACCGCCTCGTCGGCGACGATCGGGCCGATCATCCCGCCCAGCCTGCCGATGGTGATCTACGGCGTCACCGCCGATGTTTCGATCGGCGGCCTGTTCCTGGCCGGCGTGGTGCCCGGCCTTTTGATGGCGGGCGCACTGATGCTGATGGTCGCCGAGGTCGCGCGCCGGCGGAACCTGCCGCGCCACCCGTTCCCGGGTGCGGCCGGCCTCTGGGCCGCCTACCGGCGCGGCCACTGGGCGCTGATGACGCCGGTGATCCTGTTCGGCGGCATGATGAGCGGCGCCTTCACCCCGACCGAGGCCGCCGCCGTCGCGACCCTTTATGCGCTGCTGCTCGGTCTCGTGATCTATGGCGACTTCCGGCTTTCCGACCTGCCGAGGATTCTCGGCGAGACGGCCGAGACCACCGGCGTCGTGATGGCGCTGGTGATGGCGGCGGGCGCGATCGGCTGGTGCCTGTCGATCTCGCGCGTGCCGCAGACCGTGGGGCCGTGGATGGTGGCGACGATCGGCCAGCCGCTGCTGTTCATGCTGGTGGTCAACCTGATCCTGCTGGTGGTGGGCTGCTTCATGGAGGCGCTGGCCGCGATGCTGATCCTGGTGCCGATCTTCGCGCCGGCGGCCGCCCAGCTCGGCATCGACCCCATCCAGTTCGGCCTGGTGTTCGTGCTGAACCTGATGATCGGCACGGTGACGCCCCCGGTTGGCGTCGTGCTGTTCGTCACCGCCAAGGTCGCGGGGATCAGTTTCGATCGGATGGCGCGCGCCCTCCTGCCCTGGCTGCTGCCGCTGCTGGCGGTGCTGGCGGCGATCACGCTGTGGCCGCCGCTGACCACCTGGCTGCCTGGCCTCGTGCTGCTGCGCTGAACCAGGCTTGAGCGGCAGCGGCCGGCCTGCGATGCTGGTGCACCAGGCCCGCCGTGGCGCAAAGCCGGGGGTGGCGCAGGTGCGCGCCCTGCACCGGAGGATGCCGGCCTGACGGGGCCGCTGCTTCAAGGGGGGAGGACCGCATGCCGCTCGATGCCGCAGCCCTTGCGACGCTGGAAAAGGTCTCGACCGCGACCATCACCACCGTGCTGCTGAAGGAGGGCCTTCGCAACGTCTGGATGCGCGGCACCAGGCCGTTGCGCCAGGGCCAGCGGCGCGTCGCCGGCCCTGCCTTCACGCTGCGCTTCGTGCCGGCGCGCGAAGACCTTGCCACGCCCGCGAGCTGGTCATCGCCGAAATCGACGCGCGCCGCGATCGAGGCGATGGCCCCC
>JADYYZ010000105.1 GCA_020853405.1 Acetobacteraceae bacterium | reverse complement strand
GTCTACGCGGCCGGCACGGCGGCGGCCCGGCCGTTTCGCATCGATGGCGCCCGCGCCCTCGGCCCCGGCGCGCTGGATATGAAGGGCGGAATCGTGGTCGGGCTGTTTGCGCTGGAGGCGCTCCGCGCAGTCCTGGGCAGCATCCCGTGCGATGTCACCTTCATCCTGAACGGCGATGAGGAGGCAGGCTCGCCCCGTTCGCGCGCCGTGATCCTGGAGGAGGCAAAGCACCACGACCTTGCGCTGGTGCTGGAACCTGGCAGGCCGGGACCGGCGGTCACCGTCGGGCGCAAGGGTGTCGGCATATTCCGCATGGCGATCAGCGGGCGCGAGGCGCACGCCGGTGCCGAGCCCGAGAAGGGCGTCAACAGCATCGTCGAGGCAGCACACAAGATCCTTGCAGTCCAGGCGCTGAACGATCCCGACGCCGGCACGATCGTCACCCCCGGTGTCGTGCATGGCGGGACGAAGCCGTATGTCGTGCCGGGGAATGCGAGCCTCGAGGTCGATTGCCGCGTCGGCTCGGCGGCCGAGCAGCTGCGCATCGAAACCGCGATGGCGGAAATCGCCGCGGCCTCGGCGGTGGACGGCACCGGCACGCGCCTTTCGGGCGGCTTCCATCGCCCGCCGATGCAGGCAGGTGCCGCGACCATGGCCTATGTCGGGCGGCTGCAGCGGGTCGCTGCCGAGGCCGGCTTCCCACTCGGCACCGGCACGACCGGTGGCGCATCGGATGGCAACCTCACCGCCGCCGCCGGCCTGCCGACGATCGACGGGCTCGGCGTGCATGGCGGCCGCGCGCACAGCCCCGATGAGTTCATCGAGCTCGCCTCGCTGGAAGCGAAGTGCCGCGTGCTGGCCTGCTTTCTTGCGGAAATCGCCGGCGCGTAGCGCCCAGGCCAACGCCGCGGATGCATGATGCTTTCGGCGAGATCATCTTCATCGGCCGCGGCGACGAAGCCGCTGACGGCGGTGGCGAAGGCGTTCATTGGGCGCGCGCCGCCGCTCCTGCCGGCCTCGCCCCGTTCGCTGGCGCCTCGGCCGGCCACAAATGCCGCCACCAGGCCAGCATCACGGCCAGCGACGCCACCAGCCCGACGCCGGCGAACAGGCTCGCCGCCGGCGTGAATCCCATCCAGCCGATCAGCGCGCCGGCGGCCAGCAGCCCCACCGGCAGCCCGTAGATCGCCAGCATCCTGAGCCCCATCACCCGGCCGCGGAACCGATCCTCGGCGATGCGCAGCAGCACCACTGCCATCGGCACCATGCAGAAGGTCTGCACGAAGCCGATCACGCCCACCACCACCATCCCTGCCGTGGCATCGGAGAGCCAGGCCAGCACCAGCAGCAGCGGGAACCAGGTAAGGGCTGCCAGCAGCATGATCCGCCCCGCCAGCAGCCGCATGCCCCAGATGCTCAGCAGCACCGACCCCGCCAGCGCGCCCACGGCAAAACTCGCAAGCAGGATTCCCAGCACGGAACGGTCGGCACCGTACACATCGCGCACCACATAGGGCAGCATGCCGGTGCACAACGGAAAGGCCAGCGCGTTCACCAGGAAGGCAAGGCACATGGCGGCCACCAGCGGCGGCACTCGCCGCACATAGGAGAAGCCGGCCGCAAGATCGCTCCAGGGCGAGGCAGCCGCCGCCATACCCTGCCCGGCCGGCGCGCGACCCTCGCGCACGCCAAGCGTCAGCGCCAGTGCCGCGAGGTACAACACGGTGATGAACGCATAGACCGCCGTCATCCCCAGCGCCGCGGCAAGGCCCGCGCCGGCCAGCGCGCCGGCGATGCGTGCGGCGTCGCTGCTGCAGCGTTGAAGTGCCATCGCCCCCATCAGCAGCGGCGGCGGCATCGTCGCGCCGACCAGGGCACCGCGCATGCCCATATCGGATGGCCGCACCAGGCCGCAAAGCCCCGCCACCACCAGGACCTGCACCGGGCCGAGCAGCCCTGCCGCCGACATGAACAGCAGCATCGCGGCGAACAGCGCGTAGCTCGCGCGCATCGCGGCCAGCACAGTACGCTGGCCCAACCGATCGGCGATCACCCCCAGCATCGGCGAGACCAGCGTGCCGATGAACTGAAGGGCAGCGAACAGCGAAAGCCACATCACCGAGCCGGTACTGACCAGCACGTACCAGCCGAGCACCAGCGTCTCCATCTCGAACGCCCAGGAGGTCAGGAGATCGGCGGGCCACTGGAAGCGGAAATCGCGCCGGGCGAAGGGGGCGAGCGCCCCTGGCAGCGCGCGCCGGCGGGCCTCGCGAGGCAGGTCCTGCGGTCGCACCCTGTCGTTCCTGTCCCGCAATCGGTGGCGGCGCTGTGCCGCGGCGCCAGCCTATGGCAGCCGTCGGCTCTCAGGAAGGGCATTGGGTGCGGCACACAGCGAATGCGGTCAGCCTGCGACCCGTGCGTGCCCCCGGTTGTTGGCTCGCGCTCACCGCAGTTTCCAACAATGAGGGCTTTGCCCAGCATCGGTGCCTCGGCCTTCCCTGCCCGGCGGACGGCATCGGCCAGCAGCGTTTCCCGCGGACCAGCGTTGACCCGGCGAAGCAAACACCGATCGGCCGCATCGCGCGTGCCGAGATCCGCCGGCAGGTCGGCCCAAGGCCAATTCGAGCAGGTGTTACAAGTGGCCGCATTCCAGCATTCGGCAAGGATCCTGCACGTGGCGGCGTGGCGGCCGGCGTTCTCGAGGCAGAGGGCGGGCCGAACTGGACATCAACCGCTGTCCAGGCCATGCGTTCCGCCAGATGATGCTTGCGAACCGATTTGCAACCACGATGGCGTGCCATGCAGTCGCTTTCTGACGAAGAGTTGGCCAATCTGATCAGCGCCGGTGAATCCGAACGTGTCGAGTTCAAGCAGTCGCTGCGCGGGAACGCGCCGCAGGGCATCCGCGAGGCCATTTGCGCTTTCGCCAATGACCTCGCTGGCAACCGGCTGCCTGGCATCGTCGCGGTCGGTGTCAGCGATGATGGCACTCCGAGTAACTTGCCGATCGACGACGCGCTGCTGCGGCAGCTGGCGGACATGCGCAGCGATGGCAACATCGTCCCACCTCCTTCGATGCTCGTCGAGAAGCGGTTGCTGTCCGACGTCGAGATCGCGGTCGTCACGGTCGATCCCTCGGATTCACCACCGGTCCGGTTCGATGGCCGCATCCATGTCCGGATCGGCCCACGCCGGCACATCGCCACCGCGCAGGACGAGCGCATCCTGAACGAGCGAAGGCGCTTCAAGGACCGGCCATTCGACGTGCAGCCGGTGCCGACGGCGAAGGTCGCCGACCTCGATCTCGCGCTGTTCACCACGCAGTACCTCCGCCAGGCCGTGGCACCCGACGTGCTGGAGACAAACGACCGCAGCGAAACGGAACGACTTGCGTCGACCAAGATGATCGCGTCGGCGTCCGATCCCACCCCCACGGTCCTCGGCCTTCTGCTGATCGGCACCCGCGTACGCGACTTCCTGCCCGGCGCCTATACGCAATTCCTGCGGATCGCCGGTCACGAACTCAGCGGTCCGATCATCGACGAAGCGGTGATCGACGGCACCATCGTCGACATCATCAGGAACATCGAGGCCAAGCTCGATTCCCACAATCGGCGTTCGGTTTCGTTCACTGAATCCCCCACCGAACGGAGGAGCGAGACCTACCCTGCCGTCGCCTTGCAGCAGCTCGTCCGCAACGCGATCATGCATCGCACGTACGAGGCAACGCATGCGCCGGTTCGCGTGACCTGGTTTGACGATCGCTTCGAGATTCTCAGCCCCGGAGGCCCATTCGGCGCGGTGAATGCCGCCAATTTCGGCGGCCCAGGCATTACCGATTACCGCAACCCGAACCTGGCGGAAGCGATGCGCGTGCTGGGCTATGTTCAACGCTTCGGCGCCGGCATCGCCATCGCAAGGCGCGCATTGCGCGAGCATGGCTTGCCCGAGCCCATATTTGAGCCGACTCCTGAATTCGTCCTGGTGACCATCATGGCGGCGCAGAAATGAGCGTACCGGTTCTGACCTTCTTCAACAACAAGGGCGGAGTCGGGAAAACCTCGCTTGTTTATCACCTGTGCTGGATGTTCAGCGAACTGGGTTGCAGGGTTCTGGCGTGCGACCTTGACCCGCAGGCGAACCTGACCGCGGCGTTCCTGGAGGAACAGCAGATCGAGGCGATCTGGGCGGACGCGAAGGCGGCGACGACAATCTTCCGATGTGTCGAACCCCTGATGAAGGTTGCTGACCTCCGTGAGCCCAAACTTCACCGGCTGAATCCGCACCTGGCGCTTATCCCAGGCGATCTTGGACTTTCGGGATTCGAGGACACGCTTTCCGGCGAGTGGCCGAAGGCTCTGGGACAGGACAAGTATCGCGCGTTTCGCATCCTTACTGCGTTCTGGTCCATCGCCCAGGATGGTGCGAAGCAGATGGATGCGGACATCATCCTGATCGATGTCGGCCCCAACCTGGGGGCGATCAATCGATCTGCCCTGCTTGCAACCGACTATGTCGTGGTGCCGCTGGGCGCGGACCTGTTCTCGCTGCAGGGCCTGCAGAACCTCGGACCGACGCTCCGGCGCTGGCGCTCTGAGTGGGACGCGCGTCGCAGCGCGTGGTCGTCAAGCGATTTCCCGCTGCCCGATGGACGGATGCACCCGGTCGGCTATGTCGTCCAGCAGCACAGCGTTCGACTCGATCGGCCCGTCAAGGCCTACGACACGTGGATCAACCGCATCCCCGAGACGTATGCCACGGCCTTGCTGGCCGAGACCAAAGGCCCCTTCCCCGCAAACCCGGACGCGGACGGCAACCGGCTTGCGACGATCAAGCATTATCGCAGCCTGGTTCCGATGGCGCAGGAAGCACGCAAACCGATCTTTGCTCTGAGGGCGGCAGATGGTGCCCTGGGATCTCATGCAGCAGCCGTCCAGGGTGCACGCAAGGACTTCGCCGACCTGGCCCGCATCATCGCCAGCAGGATCGGTCTCCGCCTGGACGGCCTCTCCGCGCGTGCCGCGC
>JADYYZ010000104.1 GCA_020853405.1 Acetobacteraceae bacterium | reverse complement strand
GGGCGGTCTCGATGCCGATGCGCGCGCGTTCCAGTTGCGCCTTCGCTTCGCGCAGCTGGGCATCGAGCACGGCGGTATCCATGCGAACCAGTACCTGGCCCTGGTCCACGAAGTCGCCCTCATTGACCAGGATCTCGCGGATGCGGCCGGGGATCTTGGCCGCGATGTCGATCTCGGTGCCCTCGGTGCGGCCATTGCCGCTGGCGAACCCCGATGGCAGCGGCGTCGGCTGCAGCGTCCGCCAGACCAGAAAGGCGCCGCCGACTGCGACCAGCAGCAGGGCCACGCGCAGGAAACGAGCCAGGGTCATCGCCAGGGCCGAGGGCGGGACCAGTACCCGATGCTGGCGGGCCGGACGGACCATGACCGGGACGTGGGGCGGATCCTGCTCATGGTCGCAGTCTAGAGTTATTTTGCGGTGCACAAAAGCGGCCGCTGGCAAGGGCCCGCGTCGTCATGCTGCGTCGCGGGGTCGGGCGGCAGCAGCGGCCGGGCCTTCGGGCTGCGGTTTGGTGATCTGGTTCCGATGGTGCCGACGACCGGGATTGAACCGTGGACCTACTGATTACGAATCCCAAGGCAGCCCGTTCCGTGTGCTTCCGCGTTGCCCCCGACAGGCTACGCGATTCACAGAAAACCGGCCTTCTGCCTGCCTGATTCACGCACGCGCGATTCCGCACGTTTCCGCTTGCATCCGCCGCCTGTGTCCGGTCAGTGTCCGGTCAGAAAAACCGACTGACTAAGGAGTGACGCATGCGGGTGCAAAGCGAGGGGCCGGTCACGATCACCAAGGGGACGGTTGATGCGGCGTGGCGCCGTCGCACGCCAGGCCTGCGCCTGATGATCCGTGATGCCGAATGCCGGGGCTTGGCCCTGGTGGTGAACCCGACCGCCATGAGCTGGACCTACAGCTACAAGCCGCGCGGACGCGATCCGGTGACGGGCAAGCGGTTCCCCAGTGCCAGCGTCACCATCGGCACCCCTGCCAGCCATTCCCCCGATGCGGCACGGCTCGCGGCAGGCAGGGCAAAGGGCGCGGTCAAGGGTGGTGGTGATCCGGCGGCGGAGCGGAAGGCGGCGGCAGCGGCGCGCGCGGCACGGCAGGCGCGCACGGTCTCGCGGATGCTTGACCTCTACGCCGAAGCCCTGCCGAAGCGTGCCCGAATGCGCGGCAAGGGTGGGCTGGTGTCACCTCGCCATGCCGGATACGAGCTGGCGCACGCCCGCGCCGCTGCCGTCACGATGGGCGCAGACGCGCTGGCCGTGGCAGACGTGACGCCCACCCATGTGCGCGCGCTGCTGACCGCTGAGGCGGCACGTCCGGCGACGGCGCGGCACCGTCTCGGCGCATTCTCGCGGTTCTGCGACTGGTTGCAGGAGGAGGGGGCGATCCCGGCGAACCCGTGCACCATGCTGAGCCGGCGCCAGCGCCGGATCGTGGTGGCGCAGCGCGTGGACTACCTCGCCCCGGCCGAGCTGGCACGCCTGTGGCGGGCGGCGGGCACACTGGCGGACGTGCATCGCGACCTGGTGCGCATCCTGATTGCGGTGCCCTGCCGGCGGGGCGAGGCGGCGCGCATGGACTGGTCGCACCTGGACCTTGCCGGCGGCACCTGGACCATTCCCGGCGCGCACGCGAAGAACCGCGATCCGCACCGGCTGCACCTGCACCAGCTGGCGCTTGCCACCCTGCGCGCGCGGTGGGAGGTGGTGGGCAGGCCAGCGCGCGGCCTGGTGTTCCCCGCCCCCGTCTCGGGCAAGGTGGTGGACACCTTCACCGACATGAAGGCGCGGCTTGATCGCGCGGCGGCAGCGCACGCGCAGCAGGAGGCCGACGCGGCCGGCGAGCCGCCCGCGCACCTGCCGGCGTGGCGCTGGCATGACTTCCGCCGCAGTTTCGCAACCGCGCTGGGCGAGGCGGGCGTTGCCGAAGCGGTGGCCGATGCGGTGCTGAACCATCGCCAGTCCGCGACGCGCGGCGGCGTGCTGGGCGTCTATCAGCAGGCCCGGCGCTGGCCGGAACAGAAGGCCGCCATGGTGCGATGGGGCGAGGTGCTGGGGGCGGCGATCAACGGCACGCCCGTGCCGGCGGCGAAGGTGGTGACGCTTCATGCGGCGGCCGGCTGATGCCGGTGGTCGCGATCGTCGCGGGTGTGGCGATCAGGCTCTACTATGCCGACCATGAGCCGGCGCATTTCCATGCCGTGCTGGCCGAATGGGAGATGCTGGTGCGGATCGCCGATCTTGGCGTGATGGCGGGCGATCTGCCGCCCGCCCAGCGCCGCGCCGTGCTGGAATGGGCGGCGGCACATCAGGACGCGCTGGCGCTGGCCTGGGTGCGCTGCCGGCAGGGCGAGAAGCCGGGGAGGATTCATTGATGGAACTCGCGCGCATCGTCTCGGCCGAGATGCTGCCAGGCCTGCGCCTGGCACTGCGCTTCGCCGATGCCGCTGAAGGCGTGGCCGAGCTCGCGCCCCTGGTGGCGCAGGGTCCGGCGCTGGCCGCGATCGCCGCCGCCCCGTCCGCATTCACCGTGACCCAGGGCGGGCGTGCCATCGCCTGGCAGGATGCGGATGGCGATGAGGTTGACCTTTGCGCCGATGCACTGCGGCGCATGATCGGCGCCGCACGCGCCGCGGCGGAGTGAGCGTGTAGTCTGAACACGGCAGGGGCCGGGTGGCCACCTGAGCGCCGGCAACGCACCCGCCGGCCGCCCCTGCCGGCCTTCACCACGGGTGCGGAATGGGTGCGGGATTGAAGCGACAGGCAGGCGACCCTCCCACGGTGCCGCGCGCCAGCGGCGGCGGTGTTGAAGGCATCTTTCGCCCCTTCGCGATCGCCGACATGGCGGAGCTCGCGACGGCCTGCGGGCTTGCTCCGGTCAGCGACCGCCGTGCGGAGCTGGCGATCGCCGCGCTGAACAAGTGGGCAGACTGGTGGCCCACCTGGCGCCTTGCTGGTGGCGCGCCGGCCCGGCAGCGGGCCGAGTGGCTTGCCCGCGTGGTGACGGCCGCCGACGTGCTGCAAGATGCACTCGGGCTGCCGCGCGGCGATGCCGACGGCGAGCTGGGGTGGGACGCCCGCCAGCATCTTCGCTCGGGTCGCGCTTCGGATGATCTGTGGCTTGAACACCTGGTTCGCGAAACGGGCGGCGCATCGCCGATCGACGCGGCGTTGCGGCTGGATGAGGCACTGCACCACGCGGCGAGCGGCATTCATCTGATCCGCTATCTGGCGACGGGTGGGCAGCAGCACCTGTCCGCCGCGGCCGGGCGCGCGGGGCCGCGGGTGAAGGAAGGCCGGCACCTGGTGATCTACGGCGCGGCGCTGGCGTTCGCGCTGGCGTTCCGCACGCGGGCCGTGGCAGGCAAGGATGTGCGGCGCGATGGCGCATCGCCCTTCGCACGGTTCGCGGCAGCGGTCGCGAAGATGCTGGCGGAACGGTTACCGCCTTTCGTGGAAAGGGATGATCTGCGCGCGGTGGCCGACCTGCGCAGCGTGACCGAAGCGACGGTGCCCGGCCTGCTTCACGGCCTGCGCGCACAGCGCAGGGCCAACAATCGCCGTCGCACGTCGGGGGAATAACCCCTCTTCCTGAGGGGTGGGTTTTTCCCCGGAAATCTTGCTGCGCCGTGCGGCGCGCTGCGCATAAAAGCGGTGTCACCCGGAACCTACGGAGTGACAGATGCCGACCGACAACGCCGACAAGCCGCGCACGCTGCGCCGGCAAATCGCCCTGAACCCTGACACGCTGCCGCCTGAGCCGGACCCGGCGCGCCTGCCGCGCCTCGCCACGCGCGACCAGCTCGCGACAATCCACGCGCGCTACTTCGGCCCGCTCAGCCCGCGTACGATCGAAGCCCTGCCGCTGCCCTACCGCCGGCCGCCCGGCTCGCCCGCGCTCTACGAAGTCGGCCCGTTCCTGGAATGGGCACGCCAGCGCCTGGAAGCCGCGCCCGTGCTGATTGGCGGCCGGCGCCGCAAGGCCGCCTAACATGGAACGCCCCGCGGCAACGCGGGGGGCGATGCGGTGCGGGGCGGGTGTCATGCTTGGCGGCAGCGACACGCGCAACATACCCGGTCGCTCCCCTGAACGCCATTACTTCGCCCGCTGCCGCGTTGCCGGCTGCCGCGGCTTCGGCCTGGTCACGCTGCTGTCCGGCGACACGGGCCACGACTTCCGGCCGATGGCCTGCTGCGGCGATCCGCTGCGCTGCGCCGACAAGGTGGTGCACCCGCCGGAGTGCGACACATGAGCGGCGAGGTGGCCGACCTCGCCCGCGCGCTGGACGCGGCCGCGCCCGATGCGGCGCTGGCGCTGTTGGGGGAGCCGACCTTTCGCACTGCGCGGCAATGGCGCTGGGGCCGGCGCGGATCGCTCGCGCTGGAAACCGCCGGCGCGAAGCGCGGGCGCTGGTGCGACCACGAAACCGGCGAGGGCGGCGACATGCTGCAGCTCGCGCGCCGGCAGCACCATGGCGACCTGTGCGCCGCAATCGACTGGGCGCGGCGCTTTCTGCGCATGCCCCAGGATTGCGCCAGGAAGCCCGCTGGTGAGTCCAAGCCGGTTCCCGCCATCGGCCACAGGCCAGCGCCCGAAGCCGCGTCCAGCGAGTCCAGCGTGCAACTGGCGCGGTCTCTGTGGCGAGAGGCAGTGCCGATCGCGGGCACGATCGCGGAAACCTACCTGCGCGAGGCGCGCGGCATCCGGCTGCGCGAATGGCCTGCCGCCTTGCGCTTTCATCCGCGCTGCCCGCGTGGTGCCGAACGCCTGCCCGCGCTGCTGGCCGCGATGCGTGACCCAAAGACGGGCGAGGGCGTCGGGCTGCACTGCACCTTCCTGCACCCGGACGGTTCCGACCGGCTGCGCGATGCGATGGGCAAGGCAATGCTGGGCCGGGCGGGCGTGGTGATGCTGACACCATCCGCCGAAGTCACGCATGGGCTTTTCGTCGCGGAAGGCGTGGAAAGCACGCTCGCGGCGCTGGCGATCGGCCTGGCGCCCGCATGGGCGGCTGCCAGCGCCAGCGGTATCGCGCGCTTCCCCGTGCTGCCCGGCATCGAATGCCTGACGATCCTTGCCGACGCGGATCAGGCCGGGATGCGGGCTGCCGAGACCTGCGCCGCGCGCTGGCGCGAAGCGGGACGGGAAGCGCGGATCGTCGCACCCGAGCGTGCCGGTGCCGACTTCAACGACCTGGCACGCGAGGTGGCGGCATGACCCCCGAACAGGCGCTTGCCGGCCGCGTGCGTGTCGCCCCCCCCGCCGCGCGGCAGGACGATCGGCCGCCTGCTGCTGCTGGGCGTTGCCGACGCGATCGCAGCACCACCCCGCGCCTATCTGGTCAAGGGCCTGCTGGCCGCCGGCGAGTTGGGCGTGCTGTTCGGCGAGCCGGGCTGCGGCAAATCGTTCCTAGCCATGCACCTCGCCTATGCCGTCGCGCAGGGGCGGAAATTCTTCGGCCGGCGCGTCGTGCCGGCCCCGGTGATCTACTGTGGGCTTGAGGGCGAGACGGGCATGGGCAAGCGGGTGCGGGCGCTGGCCGCCGAACACGGCGATGCACCGGCCTTCCACTACCTCGCGCAGGCGCTGCCGCTTGGCGAGGATGCGAGCTTCGCCGATGACCTGGTGCAGGCGATCCGCGAGACCGGCGCGCGACTGGCGGTAATCGACACGCTCGCCCGCGCCATGGCCGGCCTGGATGAAAACTCGGCGGCCGACATGAGCGCGATGGTGCGCATTTTCGATCGCGTGCGACAGGAGACGGATGCCGCGCTGCTGGTGGTGCACCATGCCGGCAAGGATCGCTCGCGCGGCGCACGCGGCAGCAACGCCCTGCGCGGCGCCGCCGACCTTGAGATTGAGGTTGAAGCGCCGGAACGCGGCGAACGCACATGGCGCTGCACCAAGGCGAAGGACGATCCCGGCGGCGATGCGTTCGGCTTCGCGCTGCGGTCTGTGACGCTCGAAACCGACGCGGATGGCGACCCGCTCGCGACCTGCCTGGTGGAGGAAGGCGAGGCAGCGCGCGGGACGGCGCGCGTGCAACTCTCGCCGCAGCAGCGCGCGGCGCTGGCCTGCCTGCACGAGACGATCCTCGCATCCGGCAGCGATCTCCCGGCCGGGCACGGCTTCCCGCCGCCGTCGGCCCGCGGCTGCCGGATCGATGCGTGGCGCGAGGAATGTGACCGCCGCGGCGTCGCCAACTCGGATGCGCCGGCGACCCGCAAGCGGGTGTTCCGCCGGGCGCTGGCGGGCCTGAAAGATACCCGTCGCGTCGCCGAGTATGACGGCTGGATATGGCCGCTCGGGCAGGGCTGAGGGGCGGACAAAAGGCATGCGAAAAACCCCCTGTCCGGACAAGCGATCGTTGCGCATGTGGCGGACAACGAAAAGTGGCGGATTTCTGCGGGCGGACAAACCCGGACAGACCCCGGACGGTCCGGGGCCGGACAGCCCGGACAACACCCTATAGGGTTGTCCGGCTTGTCCTCCCCCCTGTCCGGCACCCTTTCCTGAGGTGGGAAAGCTATGAACTCGGACGCTGACAGTTCAGCTCAGAAGGTGCGGGGGCGTCCGTTCCCGCCCGGCCAGTCCGGCAACCCGGCCGGCCGCGTGAAGGGGTCGCGCAACCGCGCCACGGTGATCCTGGACGCGCTTGCCGAAGCGGATGCCGCCGCCGTTCTGGCCAAGGTGACGGAAGCTGCGAAGGCGGGCGACCTGCGCGCGGCGGAAATCCTGCTGGCCCGCGTATGGCCGCCGAAGAAAGGCCGGCCGGTCGCGCTGGACATGCCGACCGTCACCAGCGCGGCGGACGTGCTGGCCGCACTCGGCAACATCGCCGATGCCGTCGCGGCCGGCGACCTGACCCCGGATGAAGGGCAGGCCGTGGCCGCCGTGATCGAAGCCAAGCGCCGGGCAATCGAGACGATCGAGCTTGAGCGGCGGATCGCTGCATTGGAACAGCAGAAGGCGCCGACCCGATGACGCCATTGCGCAAGCGCGTGGCCGCGCTGGAAGGCGCCGCCGCCGCCGCCGAAGCCATGTGGCTATGGCACGATGCCGACCTTGAGGCGGCGATCGCCGAACGCTTCGGCCCGGGCGGTGCGCCGCCCGGCCTGGTGGTGTTCCTGCTGCGATGGGCCGGTGACACTGGAATGGCGTGCGGGTAGGCTTCTGCCGCCGGTTGATCCCGCTGGTGACGGCGGGTGAGCAGCCTGGAGGCCCGGAAATGACCGGGGCGGGGCGATCCCCCGTGTTAGCCCGCAGCGATGCGGGGTCACACCAGACCAGCAGGGGTTTGCGACCTGCCGCCGGCTGCCAGCAGGGGGAAGTGCGTTTCGGACGTTGGACTGAGGGCCGCCCTGTGCGGCATTGGGTCGTCCCCCGGCTGGCATGTCTGGCCCGATGCGGAAGTGCCCTGCGTTGCGCTGGCTTCAGGTGGCGCAGGGGTCAAAGGGGGCGGGTCGCCAGCACCCGCATTCGCCGTAGAACGCGACGGCGGCCAGACGCTCTGTGCCGGTTTCCTCCGACCGGATAGGATTGCGTCGGAGTGCCAGAGTCGGGGTGCCAGAGGAGTGGTCTGGCCGCGAGGTGGTGGACGGGAACCGACCTCACCACACCCCGCGCGTTCCGGTGGCCGGGGGAGCGGTGTCAGCCCGGCCGGCAAGGCGCAACCTGTCCATCGTCCGTTGCGCGCCGGGGCGATCGCGCACAGCGGAGTTTCGGCCCGCGCGTCCGGTCAAAGTCCGGTCAGGTGGCACCACGCACCGGCTTGCTATGCGATCCATTCCGCAAAAAGCCAGCATATTTCAATACGTTATGCTGGTGCCGACGCCCGGATTTGAACCGGGGACCTACTGATTACGAATCAGTTGCTCTACCGCTGAGCTACGTCGGCATCGCAGGCGCGGTCCCGCCGTATAGGCACCGATCCCCGCCCCGGGCAAGCCGGCCGGTAACGGCTCAGGCGGGCGCGAGCGCTGCCTCGCGCACCACCCCCGCCCGTGCGGGAAGGCGGATCGCTGCCATCAGCCCGCGCACCTCCTGGCGGGCCGCGACCTGGCTGATCGAAAGGCTGCCGCCGGCGACCTCCTTCAGGTCCATCAGCGTCAGGCCCTGAAGATAGAGTTCGCGAAAAATCACGCGCTCGCCGAAGCCCTTCACGGTGCGAAAGCCGATGCGCCTTGCCAGCTCGTCAAGGCTTGCGCCGACGTCGCGCTTGTTGCGCGCATCCGCGGCCCCGATCCGGTTGCGCATCACGATCCAGTCGAACCGGCCCTTGTCGCGCATGAAACGCTGCTTGCGTGCCTCCCAAACCATCTCGCTGTAGATGCTGGGTGCGATCACGCTCCGGTTCTCGGGATCGACCGTGCCCAGCATCGAGAAATCGACATAGGAATCGTTGATCGGCGTGATCAACGTGTCGGCGCGGGCGTGGCCGGCGCGGGCGAGCGCGGTGTCGGCACCCGGGCAGTCAAGCACCACGATATCGCACCCGGCCATGGCACCGAGCGCGGCATCGAGTGCGGCCGCATCCTCGAAAGCTGCCTCGGCCACGTTCGGCGCCTCGCTCCGCATCACCGAGGCAAAGGCCGGCATCACCAGGTCGATGCCCCGCCGTGCTGCCGTGGCTTCGCGCGCCTCGACATAGCGGCGCATCGTGCCTTGCCTTGCATCGAGGTCGATCGCGCCGACCGAGCAGCCTTCGCGCAGGAAGCCGGCGACCAGGTGCATCGCCACCGTCGATTTGCCGGAACCGCCCTTCTCGTTGCCAAGCACGATCAGGTGTGGCCCTCGCGGGCCGAAAGGTCGCTGCATCGGCGCTCCGGGATCTCTCTCTCTCGATCAGGCGGGTTCGGCGGGCAGGTCCGCTGCCGACGGGCCGGCAGCCGCGGCGGGCGGCGCGGCGGGCGGCGCGGTGGGCGGCGCGGCGAGCGCGGCCCGCGCCGGCATCGTCGTCCAGACGAGGCTGAGTGCGGCACCGCAGGCGCCGCACAGCGGCGTCCATTCCTTGTGCGTCGCAGCACAGGCGCTGCAACGCCACGCCGGCTCGCCCGGCGCATCGCCGGCGTCGCGATAGGCGGCGCGCGCTGCGTCGGCACCGCCATCCTGGTGCTCGGCGAGCTCGGCGCGCAGCAGGTGGATGCGCCGGTCGGCGCCGCCGGCGGCCAGCGCGGCATCGAGCTGCAGGCGGGCCTCGCGCCAGTCGCCGGCATCAAGTGCGGCGCGAGCCAGCAGCACGCGGCTTTCCAGGTGGTCGGGCCGGTCGGTGGCCAGCACGCGCGCCTGTCCCAGCACCGCATCCGGCGCGCTGGCGCCGGCCGGGGCCAGCACCACCGCGGCCAGCGCCGGGTGCGGGTTGGCCTGCCAGCCCTTGCGCAGCGCCTTGCGTGCCCGGCGCCGCCAGCCGGCTGCCTCCAGCGCGTGCGCGTAGGCAGCGACGCCGGGGGCGAACACAGGATCGGCCTCGAACGCCTCCTTCAGCAGCGCGAGTTTCGCGTCCGCGCTGGTCTCGGCCTCGGTCTCGGTGACCGCGAGCGCCAGTTCGGCGCGGCGCGTGCGTGCCTTGGCATCCTGGGCAACGCCGCGTGCGTGCGCCAGCGCGGCCCGCCAGTCGTGCGCGCGCACCGCCAGTTCCGCCTCCACCGCCTTCAGCGCGACCGCGCCCGGGTCGGAAGCGGTCGCCTTGGCCAGCAGGTCGCGGGCAGCCTCGGTGTGGCCGGCCTCGGCCTCGCGCGCCGCCAGGCCGCGCAGCCCAAGCAGTGCGGCCGCCGGCTTCAGCGTCAGCCGCCGCAGCGCCGCCTCGGCCTTGGCGTCGTCGCCGCTCGCCTGCGCAGCCTGGGCGGTCAGCCACAGCGCGATCGTCGGGTGGCCGAGCAGCCTTCCCGCCCGCTCGGCATCGCGCATCGCCTGCGCGTTGCGGCCGGCCGACAGCGCGACCAACGCCCGCTCCAGCGCCTCGTCGCCGCGCCGGCGGCGTCGTTCGGTCCGCCATCTCCGGAACCGGCGGGGGTGCGTGAGCAGCCAGCGCAGCAGCAGCGCGGCGGCGGCCGCCAGCCCGACCAGCACGAGCGCGCCGGCCGCGGCGACGGTTGCCGGCATTTCGGCGTGCCATTGCCCGACGGTCAGTTCGAAGCGTTGCGGCTGGTCGGCGAGCCACAGCGCGGCCGCAACGCCGATCGCCAGGAAGACCAGAAGGATCAGCGCGCGGAGCATTTTCCCGCGGCCTCAGGAAACCAGCGCGCCAAGTGCGGCGCGGGCATCGAGCAGCGCCTGCGCCCGCGCCTTCCACGGCGCGACCGCCTGTGCGGCACCCGGCGTCAGCGGCGCCAGTGCGGCGACCGCGCCGGCGAGATCCCCGGCATCGAGCCTGGTCTCGGCGGTGGCGAGCGCGGCGCTGTCGCTGGTGCCCAGCACCACCTCCTCGCCGCGGCGCACGGTGACCAGCCCGGACAGGAAGCCGCGCACGACCGTGGCGGCGTCGCCGCCTTCCGGGGTCGAGCCGAGTTTCGCGGCGCGCGCCGCGGCAGTGAAGTCGCGCCGCAGCTCGGCAGCGGTCGGCGGCGCGGCGGCGGCGAAGGCACGCAGCGCCGCCGGCGCGTCGGCCGCGGCCGGCAGCAGCGCCAGCGCCGGTCCCAGCGGCTCGCCGGCGGCAAGCCGGTGCTGAAGCGCGGTCGCGGCGACCAGCAGCGCGACCTTGTTCTCGATCGCGGCGATGCGCGGCGTCTGGTCGGCGGTGGCGGCCCGTGCTTCCAGGGCGCTGACGCGCTGGTTGAGCTGGGCAACCGCATCGGGGGTGGCGGCAGGCGGCGGCACCGGCCGCTGTTCGAGTGCCGAAAGCCGTGCCGCCAGCGGTGTCACGGCGGCGGCGATCGCCTCGGTCGTGGCAGCACCCATGGCGGCACCCGTAGCGGGGGCGGGCCGGGATTCCAGGGTGCTCACCCTGCCTGCCAGCGCCTCCATCGCAGTTACCGAGGCGCCAGGTGCCGGCGCCGGACGCGCCGCCAGCTCGGCGAGCCGGCGTTCCGCCGCGGCCAGCCGCTCGGCTACGGGGCCGAGCTCGGCGGCCGCGGCGGGGCGTGCTTCCAGGGTGGCAAGCCGGCGGTCCAGCGCGCCCAGCGCGGCAGCTGTCTGGGCCTCGCTTTGCAGGCCGGGAACCGGCATCTCGCGCACCGCCAGCGCACCCAGGCCACCGGCCAGCAACACCACCGCAACCCACAGCGGCCAGACCGGTGCCGCGCGCCCGGCGGCAGGTGGCGGCGGCGGCGCGGGCAGCGG
>JADYYZ010000103.1 GCA_020853405.1 Acetobacteraceae bacterium | reverse complement strand
CGCCAGCGCATCGGCTTCTTCCTGCACGTGCCGTTCCCCCCGCCCGCGCTGTTCGCCGCGCTGCCGAAGGGCGATGCGCTGCTGCGCGACCTTGCATCCTGCTCGCTGATCGGCGTGCAGACCGACCAGGATCGAAGCCATCTGCGCGCGGCTTTGGCGAACGCAGGGGCGCTGGCGCGCGTCGAGACCTTCCCGATCGGCATCGATGCAGCCGGCTTCGCTGCCGAGGCGGTTCGCGGCGCCGCCGGCCCCGATGGCAGGCGGGTGGCCGAGAGTCTGGGCGGCCGCGCGCTGGTGCTGGGCGTCGACCGGCTGGACTACAGCAAGGGGCTGCCGCACCGGCTGGTCGGGTTTGCCCACCTGCTCGCCCGCTTCCCCGCGCATCGGCGGCACGTGACGCTGCTGCAGGTGGCGCCGGTGAGCCGCAGCGAGGTGGCGCGCTATCGTGCGTTGCGCCGCGAGCTCGACGAGCTGGCCGGCCGCATCAACGGCGAACATGGGGAGCCCGACTGGAACCCGATCCGCTGGATCACGCGCGCGCTGCCTCGCTCGACCCTGGCCGGCTACCACCGCCTGGCGCGGGTCGGGCTGGTCACGCCGCTGCGCGACGGCATGAATCTTGTGGCCAAGGAGTTCATCGCCGCCCAGAACCCGGCCGACCCGGGCGTGCTGGTGCTCAGCCGGTTCGCGGGTGCGGCCGCCGAACTCGGGGGCGCGATCCTGGTCAACCCGCACGATCCCGACGAGATCGCGGAAGGCCTCGATGCCGCGCTGTCGATGGACCGGGCAGAGCGGGTCGCGCGCTGGCGGCAGGACGCCGAAATCGTCTGGTCGGGCAGCGCGGCCGCCTGGGCGGGTGGCTTCCTGCGCGTTCTGGAGGCGCTGCCGCCGCCCGCCGCCACGGCTGCCTAGCGACCGATCGTCAGAGGCGGCATCACGAATCCCGGCCGCGCTCAGTACCAGCGCGAGGTGTCGATCGCGGTCGGCGGCGGCTCGCCCCGGCGCAGCGCCATCAGGTTGCGAAGCAGGATGTCCAGCGTCTTCGGCGTGTAGGTGTCGGGATCGTCGCTGGAGACATGCGGCACGATCGTGAGATTGGGCACGCGCCACAGCCGGTGCCCGGCAGGCAGCGGCTCGGGCACCGCGACATCGATTACCGCGCCGCCCAGCTGGCCGCTTTCCAGCAGGTCGGCCAGCGCGTCCTGGTCGATCACCGTGCCGCGCGCCATGTTGACGAGACCCGCACCCGGCTTCAGCAGCGAAAGCCGGCGGCGGTCGAACATGCCCTTGCTCGCCGGCGTCAGCGGCATCGCCAGCACCACGAAATCGGCCTCGGGCAGCACGCTGTCCAGCGCGTCGACCGTCACCACCCGGTCGCAGTGCGGATGGGCAAGCGCGCGCGCGCGCACACCGATCACCCGCATGCCGAAATGGCGGGCATGGCGGGCGGTCTCGCTGCCCAGGTCGCCGGTGCCGACCAGCAGCAGCGTGCGCCCGGCAACCGTGCGGCTGAACCGCTTGGTCCAGCGTTCGTGGCGATGTTCGGTGGCGTGGAACGGCATGGCGTTGGCCAGCATCAGCACCGCCATGATGCCCCACTGCCCTGCCTTTTCGCCGTGCACGCCGGAATTGTTGCAGACATGCACGCCCTTCGGCACCCAGTCGAACGGTGCCAGCCGGTCAAGGCCGGCGCTGGTCAGCTGGATCAGTTTCATCCTCGGCCCGATCGCCGCCCGTGGCCCGACGATCAGCTTGTAGGCCTGCCCGGTCCAGGTCATCACCGAATCGGCGCTGGCAAGGGCTGACACCAGCGCGGCATCGTCGGTGCCCAAGGTCATGTCGATGCCGGCGGCCGCCTCCGGGTTGCGCGCGCAGGCTGCCTGCCACATCTCGGGTGTCACGTTCATTTCGCCCCCGTCCTCGGGGTCGTGGATGTGCAGGCGGATGGTCTCGGTGCTCATGGGCGGGAAATTGACACGTGCCGCCGCAGACGCAAAGCATGTCGGGTGGCGAACGATAACGAGGCCGGCCTGCGACGCGCCCTGGTGCTGGGGGCGGGAACCGATGGCATCGGCCGGGCGGTGGTGCGGGCCCTTGCCGGCGCCGGGCAGCGGGTGGCGATCCACCATCGGGACGAGGGAGAAGCGGCGGCACGGCTTTCCGCCGAAACCGGCGGCGGGCCGGTGTTCGAGGGTGATTTTTCTTCTCCCGAAACGGCACGCAGGGTGGTGCGCGACGCGGCGGCGCGGCTCGGTCGGCTCGATGTGCTGGTGTTCTGCTGCGCGCGGCTGCTGCGCCGGCCCTTCCTCGAAACCACCGATGCCGACTGGCGGGCGGTGCACGACATCAACCTGGCCGCTGCCTTCGCCGCCGGGCAGGAGGCAGCGCGCCAGATGCTGGGCCAGGGATCGGCCGGGCCGCCCGGTGCGCCGCCTGGCGGGCAGGGCGGGCAGGGCGGGCGGGGCGGGCGGATCGTCTTCATCTCGTCGGTGAACGAGTTCGCGCCCAACGCCGGCCTCGCTGCCTACGCCGCGAGCAAAGGCGGGCTGAGGATGCTGGCGCGCGTGATGGCGCTGGAACTGGCGGCGCACGGCATCACCGTGAACCTGGTCGCACCCGGCACGATCGAGACCGACCTCAACCGCGCCGCCCTTGCCGACCCCTCCTGGCGCGCCGCCAAGGAAGGGCTGATTCCCGCCCGCCGCATCGGCACGCCGTCCGACATCGGCGGTGTCGTCGCCTTCCTTGCCTCGGCAGCCGCGTCCTATGTGACGGGAGCGACGCTGGTCGCCGATGGCGGTCTGACACTTGGGGTGCAGCCATGAACGACTGCTACGAGATCCATGCCATCCGCTACGGCTACCTGGCCGGGCGAACGCTGTCGCAGGTACTGATCGGGGGGCTTGCCGGAGAACAGGGTGAGCGGCAGGTGGGTGTCGCCTACCACGTGTTCGTGCTGAAGGGGCCGGGCGGCCCGTTCGTGTTCGACACCGGCGCCGACCGGGCGGCGATGCAGGCGCGTGGCCGCGACCTCACGGTGCCGCTGGGCGAGGGGCTGGCCGAGCTCGGCGTCGATCCCGCCGGCGCCGGCGTCGCGCTGGTGCAGACGCACCTGCACTGGGACCATGCCGGCAACCATGACCTGCTGGGTGCCGCGCGCGTGCATCTGCAGCGGCGCGAGATGGCCTATGCGGCGACACGGGGGCTTGCCGATCCGTGGCTCCGCGCCGGCTATGACGCGGCCGACATCGCGCGCATGGCGGCGCGGATCGCGGCGGGGCAGGTGGCGCTGCACGACGGCGACGTGGTGCTGGGGCCAGGCCTGTCGCTGCACCATGTCGGCGGCCATACCGATGGGCTGATGCTGGCCAGGGTGCGGACCCGGCGGGGCTGGATGGTGCTCGCCGGCGATGCCGTTGCCTACCGCGAGAACCTGGCGCGCCGCACCCCGTTTCCGCACCTGTTCCATGTCGGCGACGCGCTGGCGGCGTTCGACCGCGCGCGGGCGCTCGCCGACCACGCGGCGCTGGTCATTCCCGGGCACGATCCGGAGATCACGCCCGAGCTGATCACGCGGCTCGATTAGCCGCCACGGGTGAACCTGCCGTCCGCCACCGGCGCGATCGTGCGCCGCCGCGCGATCTCCTCGGCCAGCAGTTCATCGAGCGGGGTCGCCGCCTCGAAGCCGTCACGGCCGCGCTCGCGCAGCACCGCATAGCCATCGCCGCCGCCGCGCAGGAAATTGTTGGTGGCGATCCGGTAGTCGGCGTCGTCGCGCACCGCCCGCTCGCTGCCGTCGTCGCCGCGGAGTGCGAGGTAGGTCAGGCGCGCGCCTGCCGGGCGCAGCATGTCATAGCGAACGACCAGGCCGGCCACCTGCGGGAAGCGGCCCGACCCGCCTGCCTCGGGCGGCAGCGCGACGCCGTGTTCAAGGGCGGTGCGCAGG
>JADYYZ010000102.1 GCA_020853405.1 Acetobacteraceae bacterium | reverse complement strand
ATTTCACGTTCGCCGGGCTGGAGGAAGCCAGGCGCGAGCTCGACCGGTTCTATCGGGCGCTCGATCGGGCGGGCGAGCCTGCCGGCGGGGCGTTGCCGGCGCCGGTGCTCGATGCGCTGTCCGATGATCTGAACACGCCGCTCGCGCTCGCGTCGCTGCACGCGCTTTCGGATGCGGCATTGGCCGGCGACACCGTGGCGGCAGCCGGGCTCCGCGCCGGCGCCGATGTGCTCGGCATCCTGCCTCAGCCCGCCGCTTCATGGTTCCAGGGCGGCGAGGACAACGTGGCCGACATCGAGGCCGCGATCGAAGCGCGCCTGGCCGCGCGGAAGGCAAGAAACTTCGCCGAAGCGGATCGCATCCGCGACGAGCTGAAGGCAAGGGGCATCCTGCTGGAGGATTCCGCCGGCGGCACCACCTGGCGGCGGGCGTCGTGACGGCGGCTCTGCGGGCGGATTCCCAGCCATGACCGAGCGCGTCTACCTCTACGACTGCACGCTGCGCGACGGCCAGCAGATGCAGGGCATCGACTGGAACGCCGCCGACAAGCGCGCGATCGCCGAGGCACTCGACGGCTTCGGCGTCGATGTCATCGAAGGCGGCTGGCCGGGCGCCAACCCGACCGACGATGCCTTCTTCGCCGACCCGCCGAAACTCGCGCACGCACGACTTTCCGCCTTCGGCATGACGCGCCGTGCCGGGCGTTCGGCATCGAACGATCCCGGCCTCAGTGCGATCTTCGCCGCGAAGACCCGCGTCGTGACGCTGGTCGGCAAGAGCTGGGATTTTCATGCGCGCGTCGCCCTCGGCGTCGACGAGGACGAGAACCTCGCGATGATTGCCGACAGCATCGCCGAGGCGTGCCGCCGCGCCGAGGAAGTCAATCTCGACGCCGAGCACTTCTTCGACGGCTTCCGCCGCAACCCTGACTATGCCCTCGCGTGCCTGGAAGCCGGCCACAAGGCCGGCGCGCACTGGCTGGTGCTGTGCGACACCAATGGCGGGGCGATGCCGCACGAGGTCGCCGAAGCGGTCGAGACCGTGCGTGCGCGCCTGCCCGCGGCCCGCGTCGGCATCCACTGCCACAACGATTCTGAACAGGCGGTGGCGAACTCGCTGGCCGCCGTCCGCGCCGGCGCCCGCCAGGTGCAGGGCACGCTGAACGGCATCGGCGAACGCTGCGGCAACGCCAACCTGGTTTCGATCATCCCGAACCTGATGCTGAAACTGGGGTTCGAGACCGGCGTCAGCCGTGATGGGCTGAGGGGCCTCACGCGGCTGTCGCGCATGCTGGACGAGCGGCTGAACCGGGCGCCCGCCCGCGGTTCAGCCTATGTCGGCGAGAGCGCGTTCGCGCACAAGGGTGGCCTGCACGTCTCGGCGGTCGAGCGTGATCCGGCAACCTACGAGCACGTCGCCCCGGAAACCGTCGGCAACCGCCGTCACATCGTGGTCTCCGACCAGGCCGGTCGCAGCAACATCCTGGCCCAGCTGCGCGATGTCGGCATCGAGGTCGAGCCCGACGATCCGCGCGTGCAGAAGCTCCTGGCCGAGGTCAAGGCGCGCGAGTTCGAGGGCTATTCCTACGACGGCGCCGACGCCTCGTTCGAGCTGCTGGCGCGGCGCATGCTGGGCGAGGTGCCAACCTATTTCACGCTGGAGAGTTTCCGCACCCTGGTCGAGCGTCGCAACGGCGGCGAGTCGCTGTCCGAGGCCACCGTCAAGCTCGCCATCGGCGGCACCCGCGTGCTGACCGTGGCCGAAGGCAACGGCCCGGTGAACGCGCTGGATACGGCGCTGCGGGCAGCGCTGCTGCCGCACTATCCCGAGCTCGGGCCGCTCCATCTCACCGACTACAAGGTGCGGATCCTGGCACCCGAGCGCGCGACCGCCGCCGTCACCCGCGTGATGATCGAATCCGCCGACGCGGCGGGCAACCGCTGGACCACGGTCGGGGTCAGCGGCAACGTGATCGAGGCGAGTTTCGGCGCACTCGCCGACAGCTATTGCTGGCTGCTGCTGCGCGAAGGTGCCCGCCCCTCTGCCCTTGCCGCCTGAACGGGCACCGCCATATCCTCCCCAGGAGGATCGCAGGATGGATCATATCCGGCATGCCGCGCACGGCGAGGTGGTGCGCCGCCTGAAGCGCGCCGAGGGGCATCTGCACAGCGTGATCGCGATGGTGGAAGGCGGCCGCCCCTGCCTCGACCTCGCCCAGCAGCTGCACGCGGTCGAGAAGGCGCTCGCCAATGCCAAGCGCGAACTGGTGCAGACCCATATCGACCACTGTCTCGACCGGGCGGTCGAGGACGGCAGGGCCGAAGCCGCGCTGGAGGAGGTGCGCGCGATCGTGAAGCACCTCTAGCGCGATCGACGGCGCCTGCATCGCATGAGCAGACGGGACGCGGCATGACCGGGCGCGACGGCGGTGCGGCCCTGACGCGCGACCCCAGGGCGCCGGTGGTGATCCTGGTGCGCCCGCAGATGGGCGAGAATATCGGCGCGGCGGCACGCGCCATGGCCAATGGCGGGCTGTTCGATCTGCGCCTGGTCGCACCGCGCGACGGCTGGCCGCAGGAATCCGCCTTCCGCACCAGTTCGGGGGCATTCTCGATCCTGGAGGCGGCGACGCTCCATGCCACGGTCGCCGACGCGGTGGCCGACCTCGCGCGCGTGTTCGCGACCTGCCCGCGCGAACGCCACGTGATCAAGCCGCTGCTGACCGCGCGCGGGGCGGCGGCCGAGCTGCGCGCGGTGGCGGCCGCCGGCCTGCGTGCCGGCCTGCTGTTCGGGCCCGAGCGCAACGGCCTCGACAACGACGACATGGCGCGCGCCGACACGCTGGTGCGCTTCCCGATGAATCCGGAGTTCAACAGCCTCAATCTCGGCCAGGCGGTGCTGGTGATGGCCTATGAGTGGTGGAACGCCGCCGATGCCACGCCGGCGCGCGTGCTGGCCACGCACGAGACCCGCATCGCCACCAAGGCGCAGCTCGAGAACTTCATGCGCCACCTGCTGGCCGAGCTCGATGCCTGCGGCTTCATGCGCGTACCCGGCAAGCGGCCGATCATGGCGCAGAACCTGTTCCACCTGTTCCAGCGCGGCGACATCACCGAACAGGAGCTGCGCACGCTGCACGGGGTGGTGGCCGAACTGACGCGCGGGCGCAGGGAATTCGGCCGCGTCGTGCTGGACGAGAACGACCTGCCCGTGGGCTGAACGCCGCTACGCGCCGGGGCGCAGCACATAGCCGCTGCCGCGCACGGTCTGCAGCCAGCGCGGCTCGCGCGGGTCGGGCTCGATCTTGCGGCGCAGCCGCACCACCGCGACATCGACGGCGCGGTCGCCGACGCCGGGCTGGCCGATCGCCTGGGCCAGCTGCTCGCGGCTCAGCGTCTCGCCGGCGCGGCGGGCGAGGGCCGCCAGCAGCGTCACCTCGCCCTCGGTCAGGTGCACACGCTCGCCGCCGCGGCGGAGTTCGTTGCGCGCGAGGTCGAACGTCATCTCGCCGAGCGACACCGCCCCCACCGACGGTGCCGGCGGCGGCGGTGCCGTGCGGCGCAGCAGGGCGCGGATGCGCAGGCTGAGCTCGCGCGGGTCGAACGGCTTCGGCAGGTAGTCGTCGGCACCCGCCTCGAAGCCGGCGATGCGGTCGTCCGGCGCGCCGCGCGCGGTCAGGATCAGGATCGGCACCCCCCGGCCGCGTTCGCCGCGGCGCAGCGCCTCGGCCAGCCGCAGCCCGGATTCGCCGGGCAGCCCGACATCGAGCACCAGCAGGTCGAACGCCAGCACGGAAAGTTTCTCGCGCGCCGCCGCGGCGTCACCCGCGGTATCGACGCGGAACCCTTCCCCCTTCAGGAAACGTTCCAGCAGGGTGCGCAGCCGCGGGTCGTCGTCGACCACCAGCAGGTGTGGCGCCTCGGCGGCGGGGATGGGCTCAGGCACCATCGGCGACCGCCCCCGGCGGCACGCTGCCCGGGCCACGGCGCACCGCCGCCTCATCGAGGAAGGATGCTGCCGCGGCACCGGCAAGCCCGCGCAGCACGCGGCGGAAGCCGTCGACCGCAGCCGGCCCCGCCTCGCGATAGGCGCGGGCCAGCGTCGCGCGCTGCGCCTCGAACGCCTCGCGCTCCAGCCCGGCACCCTTCTCGGTCAGGCGCAGGAGCCGCTGGCGGCCGTCGCGCGGGCCGCGCGTGATCGCAACGAAACCCTCCTGCTGCAGCGCCTTCAGCACCCGCGCGAGGCTCTGCTTGGTGATGCCCAGGATCGACAGCAGGTCGGAGACCGAAAGCCCGGGGTTGCGGCCGATGAAGTAGAGTGCCCGGTGGTGCGCCCGGCCCAGCCCGACCTTTTCCAGGACCGCGTCGGGCCCGGCGGTGAAGCCGCGATAGCCGAAGAACAGCAGCTCCATGCCAAGCCTGATTTCCTCCTCGCGCAGATAGAGAAGGGCGAAACCGGGACGCGATTCGGTCATCGTGTCAGGCTACCTCGATCGGCGCGCGCATGCCGGCGTTGCGCGGGAAATATGGCAGCCTGATTGACATACTTTCACTGATCCGTCTAGCCTTGGAACCCGCACGCAAGGAAATTACCAGGAGCAGCACGATGCCGGTCATTCCTTTCCACGACCGCGACGGCGTGATCTGGATGGATGGCGCGCTCGTGCCCTGGCGCGACGCCAGGCTGCACGTGCTGACGCACGGGCTGCATTATGCCAGCGCGGTGTTCGAGGGCGAGCGCGCCTATGGCGGCAAGGTGTTCCACGAGGCGGCGCACACCGATCGCCTGTTCGCCTCGGCACGGATCATGGGCTT
>JADYYZ010000101.1 GCA_020853405.1 Acetobacteraceae bacterium | reverse complement strand
CGCAGCGTCTCGCCGGCGCCTGCGATCCCGCCGGCCAGGATGCAGGCCTCAAGATTGAGGGCGTTGGTCAGCGTGCCGCAAGCCTGTGCGATGCGACGTGCCGCCACGGCCAGTGCCGCGCCAGCGGCAGCCTCGCCCTGCACGGCGCGGCCGCAGATGACGCGCGGCTCGAGATCCCCGCCACCGGCCTCGCGGTAGGCCTGGCGCCAGCCGGCGGCGCCGGCGAAATCCTCGAGCGTCCGGCGCGCCCCCGGGGCGCGATCGTCGTGCAGCACCATGGCGCCGAGTTCCGGAGGGATCCCTCCCGCCCCGGTAACGAGGCGCCCATGCAGCACGATGCCACCGCCCACCCCGGTGCCAAGCGTGATTACGGCGAAGCGCTCGCGCGACTGTCCCGCGCCATGGATCCATTCGCCGACCGCGGCCGCCGTGCCATCGTTCAGCGGGAAGACAGCAAGCCCGAGCCGCGCCGCCAGGCGCGGGGCGAGGGCCCGGCCGCGCAGCAGCGGCACGTTCGCCGTGCCGTCCACCATCAGCCCGTCTTCCGGCCGGGCATGGCCCGGTGCTGCAAGGCCCAGCGCCAGGCATTCCTGCCCGATCCGGCGCTGCATGGCCGAAAGCGCGGCGACGATGCCGTCCTCCAGCGCCTCGAAATCGCGGAAGGCGGGATAGGGCAGGCTTTCGCGTGCCAGCACGACGCCGGCTTCGTCCACCACCCCAAGCTTGACGCGGCTGCCGCCGATATCGACGCCGAAGCAGGGCGCGCTCACGGCTCCTCCCGGAGCTTGATCGCGAGTTCCGCGGAAAGTGCGCCATGGCGCATCGTCTCGGGTCGCAGGCCACGCGCCTCGGCCAGCACGACACCGAGCCACTGGAAGGGCAGGATCGCGCCGAGCAGGTTCCACGGTGCCACCATGCCGCAAGCCAGATCGCGATCCTGCCAGACCGGCCGGGCCACCAGGCGGCAGCCGCGCCGGCGCATCGCCGCCGCCGCGCGCTCCGCCTCCGCCTGCTCGCCCGCATCCAGGGTGAGGATGATCGCCAGGCTTCGTTCCGTCATGCCGTGCAGGCGGCCGTGCAGCAGCTCCTCGGTGGAAAGGCCGAAGGCCGCCAACCCCGCCATTTCCGCAACCTTCAGCGACGCCTCGAGCGCGAGGCCCAGTGCGGCGCCGTGGCCCGCGATCACCAGCACATCCGCCTGCTGGAGCATGGCCACGAGGCCGAGCGCCTCGGCGCGCGCCGGCAGGATCGCGGTTGCCAGGCGCGACGGATCGAAGGCGGGCAGCGCCGACCCGCCAAGCGCGGCGGCGAGCGTGACCAGGGTGGCGACCGAGGCGGTGAAGCCCTTGGTCTTCGGCCCGACCGGCTCCTCGCCCAGCGGCATCGTCAGTCGCGCACCGCCGAGCCGATCGAGCGGCGAGCCGGGCGTTGCGGTGACGAGCAGGGTGCGCAAGCCGGCCGCGCGCGTCGCCTCGGCCGCAGCGAGGGTCGTCGTGCTCGCGCCGCTCTGCGAGAGTGCCACCACCAGCGGCCGGCCGAGCGCGCCCTGAGCCAGCCGGTCCAGAACGTCGAGCGGTTCCAGCACCATCACCGGGCCGCGGCCGGCGCGGCCGAACCAGGGTTCGGCCACCGTCATCGCATTGCGCGAGGAGCCGGAGCCGACCAGGACGATGCCGCCCGCCTCGGTCGCGGCCCAGTCGCGGCCGAACGCCGCCGCCGCGGCGATGCAGCGCGCGACGGAATGTGGCTGTTCGTTGATGAAACCGGCTATCGGCATGGTCTCAGCCCTTGATGCCCCCTTCTGCCAGGCCGCTGCGGTAGACACGCTGGATCACGGCGAAGGGAATGACGACGGGGAGGCTGAGCAGCACCGAAGCTGCCATCAGCCGCGCGTAGTCGATCTGGTGCTGGCTCAGCAGATAGAACATCACCACCGGCGCGGTCTGCGCCGCCTCGGAGGTCGTGTACAGCAGGGCGAAGATGTATTCCTGCCACGCCAGCACGAAGGCGAAGACGCCGGCGGTGACGATGCCGGGGGCCGCCAGCGGCAGGATGATCCGCCGGATCATCGCGAGGTCGCCGCAGCCGTCGATGCGGGCCGCCTCCTCGATCTCCGCCGGGACGTCGCGCAGCGAGGTCGCCACCATCCAGGTGCAGACCGGCAGCGAAACCGAGAGATAGGCGAAGACCAGGCCTGGCAGCGTGTTCAGCAGCCCGACCGTCTGGAGGATGATGTAGAACGGCACGAAGAACACCATCGGCGGGAAGAACTGCGAGGCGAGAATCCCGACCAGCACCCCGCGCCCGCCACGCCGCGTCAGGCGGGTGAGGCCGTAGGCGGCGGGGACCGAGAGCAGCAGGCTGAGCAGCGTCACCGCGACCGCGACGACCAGGCTGTTCAGCAGCGACCGCAGGAAGCGCGGGTCGTCGAGGACCGCTGCGTAGTTGCCGAGCGTCGGTGCCTCCGGCAGCCAGCGCAGCGGCACCAGCGCGAGCTCCGCCACCGGCTTCAGGCTGGTGGCCAGCATCCAGCCATAGGGGAACAGCACGAAGCACGAGACCGCGAGCAGAACGCCATGCGCGGCGAGACGCGCCGGCGCAGCGGAGGCCAGGGCAGTGGAGGCCAGGGCAGTGGAGGCCCGGGCAGTGGAGGCCAGTCTCATCGCCCCTCCCTCGCCGGGTCGGCCAACCGCAGATAGACGAGCGTGATGCAGAGGATGACGAGAAACAGCAGCAGCGAGGCGGCCGCCGCCAGGCCGAAGTCGAAGCGGTCGAAGGCGAGCTTGTAGATATAGAGCCCGATCACCTCGGTCGCGCGGAGCGGCCCGCCGCCGGTCATGATGATCGGCAGGGTGAAGGCGTTGAACGACCAGATCATCGAGAGCAGCACGGCGGTCGCGATCGAGGGGGAGAGCATCGGCAGCACCACCCGCCTGAGCGTCGCGATGCGCCCGGCGCCGTCGATCGAGGCGGCCTCCATTACCTCGCGCGGGATCGCCTGGAGGCCGGCGAACAGCGTGATCGCGACGATCGGGAAGAACTTCCAGGTGTTGGCGAGCATCAGCGAGAACTGCGCGAGCTCGGGCGAGGCGAGCCAGGCGATCGGGGTCGCGATCAGCCCGAGCCGCCGCAGCATGTCGTTCAGCGCGCCGAGTTCCGGGTGGTAGAGCCAGAGAAAGACGATCGCGACGATGACGAAGGAGGAGACCCAGGGAACCATGACCACGGCGCTGTAGAAGGCGCGAGGCCGGGTGACGGCGTTCAGCGACAGCGCCACCGCGAGCCCGAGCGATAGCTGCATCGCGACGTTGCCCGCCACCCAGATGGCGGTGACGCCGAGCGAATTCCAGAACGCCGGTGCCGCCACCAGCCGCGCGAAGTTGCCCGCCCCGACGAAGCGCCAGGCATCGTCCATCGCGTCGTAGCGGCGAAACGCCAGCAGCGCATTGTAGAGGGCGGGCAACAGCACCGAGGCCCCCAGCACGGCCAGGAGCGGCGCCGAGAACAGCGCGACCCGGAGAGTGCGGCCCGCTCCGGCACGACGGCGCGAAACGCCGCCCCGCCGGGCCGCGGGCTCAGGCCGGAAGGGCCCGCCAGCCGCCGGCGCGCGCGGAGTCATAGCAGGCGTCCATGATGCGGTTCACCGCGAGGCCGTCGGCGAAACCGCAGCGCGGCTTCGTGCCGCTCCGGATGCAGTGCACGAATTCCCTGATCTGGTCCTCGTAGCCGTAGCGGCGGTACTCGTCGACCGTGGGAAACAGCCAGCCGCGGTCGTGCTCCACCTTCTCGCTGAAATAGCGGCCGGTGGTGTTGCGGGCAAAGACCTTGATCGGCTGCGACAGGCCGGAGCGGTCATAGGTGAGCATGCCCTCCGTGCCGCAGATCTCGAGCGCCACCTGCATGCCGCCGCGCTGGATCCAGCTTGCCTCGCACTGCCCGACCGTGTTGGCGGGATAGCGCAGCAGCGCGAGCACGGCGTCCTCGCAATCGGTGGCGTGATGAAGCGTCGGGGCGAAGGCCAGCACCGCTTCCGGCAGGGTGCCGAGGATGGCGTTGAACACGCCGATCAGGTGGCAGCCCATGTCGATCAGCGCGCCGCCGCCCGAGCGCGAACGCTGCCAGAACCAGTCGGAATGCGGGCCGAAATGCGCCTCCTTGCCGCGCAGCCAGAGCGGCCGGCCGATCACGCCATCGGCCAGGATCTCCAGTATCTCGCGGAAGTCGGGTGCGTGCAGCATGTTCTCGCCGTAGGCGTGCAGCACGCCGGCCTTCTCCACCGCCGCCAGCATCTGCCGCGCCTCGGCCGCGGTGCGGGCCAGCGGCTTTTCGCAGAGTATGTGCTTTCCCGCCGCGGCGGCGAGCAGGCCGAATTCCAGATGCAGGTCGTTGGGCAGGCAGAGATCGACCGCATCGAAGCCCGGCCCCGCCAGCAGCCCCTCCCAGCTGGTCGCGGCGTGGCCGATGCCCGCGCGCGCGGCGAAGCCCTCGGTCCGCTCGCGGCTGCGGCCGAGCACCGAGACCAGCTCGACCCCTTCCAGCCGCCGATAGACCTGGGCGCGGAACGCCGCGATGAATCCCGCGCCCAGCATGGCGATGCGAACCGGCGGCAACGGCGTCGCTCAGCCGACCAGCGCGTCGATGCGGCGGCTCGCCTCGGCAGCGGCCGCATCGGCGGTACTGCGCCCGGCCAGCACCTGCTGCACGGCATCGCCGACGACATCGGCGATCTCGGTGAACTTGTCGGTCGGCGTGAAGGGCACGGTGTACGGCACGGCCGCGAGCCAGGGCGCATAGATCGGCGCCGCGAAGCGCGGGGCGCGTGCGGCCGACTTGCGGGCCGGCAGGGTCACGACGCTTCGCGCCATGTTTTCCGGCCGCAGCAGGAACTCCACGAAGCGCACCGCATCCGGCTGCTGGCGGCCGCCGCGGAACACCGTGTAGTACCAGGAGGAGGTGAGGAAACGCGGCGACTTGCCCGCCGCAGGCGGCAGCTGTGCCAGCGACCAGCGCAGGTTCGGTGCCTGGTCGCGCAGCGCGCCCATGCGCCATGGCCCGTCGATGATCATGCTGACGCGCCCTGCCTGGAACAGCTGGTTCACGTCGTTCAGCCCGTTGGCGATCGCGGAAGGCTGGGCGGCCTGATATTTCACCAGCAGGTCGGTATAGAAGCGCAGCGCCGCCACCCCCTCGGGCTGTGCGAAGGCGGAGCGCTGGCCATCGGGCGTCAGCAGGTCGCCGTGATGGGCATAGAGGAAGTTGATGTAGCGGCTGATCAGGCTTGCATCCTTCGCCCCGATCAGGCCCCAGCCATGGATGCCGTTGCCGGTCAGTTTCTTCGCGGTCTCGGCCAGCCCGTCCATCGTGGTCGGGAAGCTCGTGATGCCGGCCCGTTCGAAATGCTCGGCGTTGCAGTAGACGAGCCACGGGTCGATCCGGTCGGGGATGCCGAAGATGCGCCCGCGCACGGTGGAGCCGCGCCACGGCTCGGCGTGCCAGTCGGCGCGATCGAGCTGTGCCGCCGCCTGGGTGAGGTCGGCGAGCAGGCCCGGCACCGCCATCTCCGGCACCCAGCGGCCGTCGCAATAGGCGATGTCGGGCGGATCGCCGGCGCGCGCGGCGACCACCAGGCGCTGGCGCAGCACCGGGAAGGGCAGCGACAGGATCTCGATCCTGGTGCCCGGGTTCTGCCGTTCGTACTCGGCGAAGATGGCGGTCACCGCCTGCTGCTGGTCGGTGCTGTCCCAGGCGGGATAGGCGATGCGCAGCGTCACCTGGCGCTGGGCCAGCGCCGGGGCCGCGAGCAGGGTGGCGCCGGCGCCGGCCAGCACGCCGCGGCGGGTCGTTCGGGTCATGGGCTTGCCTCCTCCCTCATGCGGGGCGCGGGCGCGCCACCGGTGGCACGTAGTGTTCGAGTTCCGGGTCGGGCAGCGCGATCGTGCGGCCGAGCTCGGCCGAGCGGTAGAGCGCCATCAGCATCTCGACCACGGCGACACCGTCGCGGAAGGTCTCGATCGGCGCACGGCGAGCACGAAACGCCTCGACGAAATGGCGGTTCTCCAGCGTGTAGCCGTAGATCCCCGCCTCGTCCTCCAGCACCGGCATCAGCCCCTGTTCGGCATTCTGCTTCTCCACCAGGTCCTCGCCCTCGGTGCCGGCGACATGGCGCGAGAGGAAGACCTTGAGCCCGGTCGCAAGCGAGTTGAACTCCATCGCGTATTCCGGACCCAGCAGTTCGAGGCTGATCCGGAGCCCCGGGCCGACATAGGCCCAGGAGGTCGTCGCCTCGATCACGACCTCGTTGCCCTCCGGGTCGCGAAGTGTCAGCAGGCCGCGGGCGAAATCCTCCGCCGGGGCCAGCGCATAGTCGATCTCGCCCAGGGTGCGCTCGCGCAGCAGGGCGGCATAGGCCGGGCGCCTCCATTTCAGCGTCGCGACGGTGGCGTTGGCACTCACCAGCCGCAGCGCCTCGCGCGGCTCGCCCGGAGCGCTCAGCAGGAAGCGCGCGACCTCGACCGAATGGCACATCATGTCCGACAGCACGCCGCCGCCCTGGCGCACGCCATCCCAGAACCAGGGTTCGTGCGGCCCCGAATGCTCCTCGGCCGCGCGCGCGATATAGGGGCGGCCGCTGTTCGGCACCGCCCGGCGCCAGATGATGTCGTGCCCGCGCTGCACCGCGGTCGAGAACAGCTGGTTCTCCAGATAGCCGTGCAGCAGGCCCGCCTCCTCGGCCAGGCGCAGCATCGCGCGTGCTTCCGAAAGCGTGCGCGCGAGCGGCTTCTCGCAGGCCACCGCGAAGATGCGTGTCCGCCCGGCGCTGCGTGCCGCGTGCAGCGCGCGCATCACCTCGAGCCGGGCATGGTTCGGCCCGACGATCCAGAGCGCGTCGCACTCCGAGGCGAGCAGGCTTTCAAGCGAGTGATGCGCGGT
>JADYYZ010000100.1 GCA_020853405.1 Acetobacteraceae bacterium | reverse complement strand
CTGGCCAAGGCAGGCGGCATCGTCAGCCTCGCTGATCTCGCCGCCGCGTCGCCGAAACGGCGCGCCCCGATCGAAGCCGACTATCGCGGCCATACCATCCATGCGCCGCCGCCGCCCTCCTCGGCGGGCGTGCACATCGCCCAGATGCTGAACATCCTGGAAGGGTTCGATGTCGCCGCCCTTGGGGTCGCGAGCACGGAGGCGGTGCACCTGCTTGCCGAGGTGCTTAAGATCGCCTTCGCCGACCGCCAGGCCGCCACCGCGGACCCGGATTTCGTCACCGTGCCGGTCGAACACCTGACGTCGAAGGCGTATGCCGCGAAGCGGCGCGGCCAGATCGACCACGCCCGCGCCGGCGCCTACATTGCCGACCCGGCGCTGGAATCGCCGAACACGACGCACGTCACGGTCGCCGATGCCGCCGGCATGATCGTGGCGACGACGCAGACCATCAACTCGCTGTTCGGTGCGCGCATCGCCGTGCCGGGCACGGGAATGATCTGCAACAACTACATGCTGAATTTCGATCCGCGGCCTGGCCGGGCGCTGTCGATCGTGCCCGGCAAGCGGGTCTTCACCTCGATGGCGCCGACCATCGTCAGCCGCGGCGGCAGGCCGGTATTTGCGCTCGGCCAGCCCGGCGGGCTGAAGATCTTCGGGTCGGTGATGCAGGCCATCATCAACCTGATCGACCACGGCATGACGCTGCAGCAGGCGCTGGAAACGCCCCGGGTCTGGACCCAGGGGCTGGAGCTCGAGCTCGAACCCGCGGTGCCCGACCGGGTGGCGGGGGCGCTCGCCGCCATGGGCCATACGGTGCAGCGTGTGAAGACGATCGGCGGCGGCATCAACGCCATTGCCTTTTCACCCGACGGCATGATGGAGGGTGCCGCCTGCTGGCGTGCCGATGGCGCGGTGGCGGGCCTTGGCGGGGGGCTTGCGCGCAAGGGCGTGCGCTTCGCCCCCGAGACCGCCGCAGCGCCCTGAAGGAAGCATCGGATGACGAAGAAGATCGTGCTGCTGCAACCGATCGCGCCCGAGCTGGTGCCGATCATCGACGGGCTGCTGCCGGCTGGGTTCTCCGCCAGCGCCATCGCCGGCCGCACGCCGGCCGACGTCAAGGCCGGGGTCGCGGATGCCGACTATGCGGTGTGGTGGGACCTGCCGGTCACGGCCGACATCGTGGCCGCGGCGCCCAGGGTGAAACTGTTCCACAAATGGGGCGTCGGCGTCGACAACATCGACCTCGAAGCCTGCCGCGCCCGCGGCATCCGGGTGGCGCGCACCACCGGCAGCAACGCCACCCCGGTCGCCGAGTTCGCGGTCGGGCTGATGATCGCGCTGTCGCGCCAGATCACCTTCGCGCACAGCACCACCATCGCCGGCGGCTGGGCCAAGAACGAGGTCTGGAAGCAAAGCCGCCTGGTCTCCGGCAAGACCGTCGGGATCATCGGGCTCGGCAGCATCGGCAAGGGGGTGGCGCGGCGGCTTGGCGGGTTCGACTGCACGCTGCTGTACAACAACCGCAACCGCATTCCCGAGGCGGAGGAGCAGGCGCTGGGCGTCGCCTATCGCAGCCTCGATGCGCTGCTGGCGGAAAGCGACATCGTCTGCCTGAACTGCCCGCTGACCGACCAGACCAGGGGCATGATCGACGCCCGGGCGCTGGGGCGGATGAAGAAGGGTGCCCTGCTGGTCAATGTCGCGCGCGGTGGCATCGCGGTCGAGGCCGACCTGGTCGAGGCGCTGCGTTCGGGCCAGGTCGGCGGTGCCGCGGTCGACGTGTTCGACCAGGAGCCGCCGCCGAAGGACCACCCGCTGCTGTCGATGCCGAACGTGATCTGCACGCCGCACTGCGCCTCGACCGCGTTCGAGAGCTCGCGCAAGGGGGTCGCGCACTGGCTCGAGAACATCTTTCGCGTCGACCGCGGCGAGCCGATCCCCGAGAAGGACCGGGTGGCGTAGCAGCACGGCGCGCCGCAACCCTGCCACCTTGTCGGGCTAGCCGGGCCTCGCCGGTGCCATGCAGGCGCCGGCAGGGGATGGGTTCGCATGCCTGATGACGCTCACCTGGCCGCGCCCGAGCTGTCGGTCGTGGTGCCGGCCTACAACGAACAGGAAGTGCTGGGCGCGTTCCATGCGCGGCTTGCCGCTGCGCTGGGGCCGCTCGGCCTCGCGTGGGAGGTGGTCTACGTCAATGACGGCTCGCGCGATGCGACACTGGCCACGATGCTTTCGCTGCGGGCGGCCGATCCCCGCGCCGCCGTGGTCAATCTCAGCCGCAATTTCGGCAAGGAGATCGCGCTGACCGCGGGCCTCGACCATGCCCGGGGCACCGAGGCGGTGGTGGTGATCGATGCCGACCTGCAGGACCCGCCCGAGGTGATCGCCGAGCTGGTGGCGGTCTGGCGCGAGGGGGTCGATGTCGTCTATGCGCAGCGCTCGGTGCGGCACGGCGAGGGCGTGGTCAAGCGCGCCACCGCGGCGGCGTTCTACCGGCTGATGCAGCGCGTCGGCGGGCGGGTGGTGCTGCCGAAGGATACCGGCGACTTCCGGCTGATGAGCCGGCGCGCGGTCGATGCGCTGCTGCGGCTTCGCGAACAGCACCGCTTCATGAAGGGCCTGTTCGCCTGGATCGGCTTCCCGGCCAGGGCGGTGCTGTACGAACGCGCGCCGCGTGCTGCCGGCACCACCAAGTGGAACTGGTGGAAACTGTGGAACCTGTCGCTGGAAGGCATCACCAGTTTCACCGTCGGGCCGCTGAAACTCGCGACCTATCTGGGGCTGCTGACCGCCTGCGGGGCGGTGCTCTATGCGCTCCAGGTGATCGTCAAGACGCTGGTGCTGGGCGCCGACGTTCCCGGCTATCCCAGCCTGATGACGGTCGTGCTGTTCCTGGGTGGGGTGCAGCTGATGACGCTCGGCATCATCGGCGAGTATCTGGGCCGCGTCTTCAACGAGACGAAGCAGCGTCCCCTGTATCTGGTGGAGCGGCATCTTCCGAGCGCGCCGCCGGCGGCGCAGGTTCCGGCGCCGGCTCGGCAGGCGCGGGCGGCGTAGCCGGCAGGGCGAGCGGTGCCGGATCGCGGCAGACCATCGCCGTCCCCAGCATCGAACAGCGTGCCTCCGCCTCGGGCAGCAGCGGCAGCGCAAGCGCCAGGGAGGCGGGCAGGATCAGGCGCAGCTCGCCCTTCCTGAACGGCGCAGCGGCGAGTGCCGCGTCATCACAGCGCGGCCGTTCCCGCCAGCGGGCAAGGTGCATGGTGCTGACCGGCAGCGCGGTTTCCGAGGCGAGCGCCAGCACCTGGTGCACCTGGTTGAAGGTCGCGGCATCGTCGGGCGCGATGCAGGGCCAGGATGGCAGCAGGGTAAGGAACGTCGCCTCCGCCATCAGCGGCCGCAGCGCCGCCGCCTCGATCACCCAGGCCGGGCGGGCGTGCGCCCAGGCGCGAAGGTCGGCGCGGATCGGTAGCGAATCCCCGACCTGCAGCGCACCGAACCCGACCACCAGCCACGGCCCCGCGCGCCCGGTTCTCGCCAGCACGGCGAAGCCGCCGACCAGTGCCGCATAGGCGACCGGCCAGAAGAAGCGGCCGCTGGCGCGGAACTGCTCCAGCACCGCCGGCACCGGGCCGAGATCGAGCACGATCCGCGCCCCCAGCCCGACCCGGTTGCTGAGCGCAAGCGCGCTCAGTCCCGCCAGCACCAGCAGCAGTCCGGCGTGGCGCCGCAGGCTCTCCAGCGTGGCGGAGGGCGCCAGCAGCAGGCAGGCGCAAAAGGTGGCGAGAAGGCCGGCACCCAGCCAGTTGTAGCCTTCCCAGCCGCCCTTGCCGGTGGCGTCGATCTCGGCCAGCGCGAGGCCGGGCAGCAGGCCCGAGCGGTACGGCCAGACCGGCGAGAGCAGGTTCATGGCGAACTGGCCATAGCCGCCGTCGCCCGCCGCCCCGAGATAGAGGAGGCCCGCCATCAGCGCCGCAACCGCGCCGGCGCAGGCAACAACGCCCAGGCCGGCCGGCACCCAGCCGCGCTCGCGACGCAGCAGCAGCGTCAGCGGCACCGCGCCGAGCACCGCCAGCACCATGGCGGCCAGATAGGGGTGCACCAGCAGCGCGGCGACCGAGGTCAGCAAGGCGCCGACCCAGCGAATCACGCCTTGCTGGTCTGTAAGCCGCACATACCAGCCGATCGCCAGCAGGATCAGGAAATGCCCGGTCAGTGCCGCGTGGCCATAACGGGCGAGCCAGGCCGGCATCGCCACCGCCGCCAGTCCGATGCCGATGGCCGGCCACAGCCGCCGCTCGCCGGTGCCGCGCAGCGCCCAGATCGCAGCCGGCGGTTGCAGCACGTGTGCGACCAGGTACCAAAGCCCGATGCCGTGAAAGCCTGCCGGCAGCCAGGCCGCACCGGCTTTCAGGATCAGCGCCAGCAGCGGGATGCCATCGGCGAAGGCGAGGTGGGTGCCGCGCGGCGCGTCGAGATCCGGAATCAACAGCAGCGGCCACGACCATGGCGAGGCGAGGAAATAGCGCTGCGCGATCGCGTGCTGGGCGGCATCGCCGATCGGCGCGAAATCCTCGCCCGCACGCGGCAGCAGGAAATCTGCGGGAAAGGTCGCGAGCGCGGCTGCAAGCCCGATCAGGCAGCCGCATACCAATGCAACCCAGGCGGGAGTTCCCTCATCCGCTTCATGCGGGCGCCGACGCAGCGCTGCCATCCTGTTGCTCGACTCCCGGTGCGGCGCGCGCGATGCGGCGCAGGGGCGGCCGCGCCGCCGCTGTAGCGCGCGTCTCTCGCAGGTGGCAAGCAATTGAAGCAGCACAACCATTGCGTCTTTTGCGCTGCCATAGATTCGCCCCAACCCGGTCGCGATCGCGCCGCCAGCTTCCCCGATATGTGCGCACGCCGGATATCCGGCGCCTGACCCGACGGGCCGCGTGGCGGTCTCGGGCGGCGGCGGAGTGCCGGTGACGAGCTGGGGAAAGTTGCTCCGACATGTCGGACGCCAGGATGATCGAGACGCTGCGCGGCGGCTCGTGGATTGCCGGACTGCCTCCGAACCGGGCCGGCAGGAACCTTGCTTCGGTGCTGCGCCCGGCCGCCAAGCGGGTGATGGATGTTCTGATCGCCACCCTGCTGCTGGTGGTGCTGTTCCTGCCGATGCTGCTGATCGCTGCCCTGGTGCGCGGTGATGGCGGGCCGATCCTGTTCGCGCACACCCGGGTCGGCCGCGGCGGCAGGACGTTCGGCTGCCTGAAGTTCCGCAGCATGGTGGTCGATGCCGACCGCCGCCTTGCCGACCTGCTTGAGCGCGACGCCGATGCCGCCGCCGAATGGGCGACCAGCCACAAGCTGAAGAACGACCCGCGCGTGACCCGGATCGGGAGCTTCCTGCGCGCGACCAGCCTCGATGAACTGCCGCAGCTGGTGAATGTGCTGCGGGGCGAGATGAGCCTGGTCGGGCCGCGCCCGGTGACCGCTGCCGAGCTCGCCGCCAACTATGGCGCCGCGGCCGAGCACTACCAGCAGGTGCGCCCCGGCATCACCGGCCCCTGGCAGGTCAGCGGCCGCAGCGAGACCAGCTATGATCGCCGCGTCGCGCTCGATGTCGCCTATGCCACGCAGCCGTCGCTGCTGACCGACCTCAGGCTGCTGCTGGCGACGCCGGCTGCCGTGCTGCTGCGCCGCGGCGCCTACTGATACGGCTCCGGCGGCGCGCGGGCGGCACGGGGCCGAACCCCGTGCCGGTCCGCTGAACCCCGTTCCATCGCGCCGCGTGCGACGAGCATAGTCGGACCCATGAGCGAGGACCGAGGCGCGCGCGCCAGCGGCCGCAGGCTGGTGGCAGGCATCGCGTGGAACCTGCTGGGGCGTGGCCTGCCGCTCGTGCTCGCGCTGCTGCTGACGCCGGTGCTGGTGCGCCAGCTCGGCATCGAGCGCTGGGGCCTGTTCACGCTGGCGCTGGCGCTGATCGGCGTGCTCGGGATGCTCGATCTCGGCATCGGCCCGGCGCTCACGCGCACGCTGTCGGCGCGGATCGGCGCCGGCGAGCGCGAGGGCGAGGCCGCACTGGTGGTATCCGGCATCGCGGTGCTGGGCGGGTTGAGCATCGCCGGCGCCGCCGCCGGATGGTTCGCCGTGGTGCCGCTGGTCGAGCGCGTGCTGAACGTGCCGCCTGCGCTGCACGACGAGGCGATCGCGGCGATGCGGGCACTGGTCGCCGCCGCGCCCCTGGTGGTGGTGAATGCGGCGCTATGGGGCGTGCTGGCGGCACACCAGAAGTTCCGCGCCGCCAACCTCGTCACCATCCCGGTCGGCATCTTCTACTATCTCGGGCCGGTGCTGGTGCTGTCGGTCTGGAACTCGCTGCTGGGCGCGATGCTGGCGCTGGTGGCGTGCCGGCTGGTCAACACCATCAGCTATCTGTGGCTGGTGCGGCCGCTGGTGCCGGGGATTTCCGTCTCCGCCATCCGGTTCGCCAACGCGCTGCCGCTGCTGCGTTTCGGCGGCTGGATGACCTTCGCCTCGGCGCTGTCGCAGGCGCTGAACTATGCCGACCGGTTCCTGGTCGGCGCGCTGCTGTCGATGGCCGCGGTCGCGTTCTATGCGACGCCGCTCGACCTCGTGATGCGGTTCTGGATCTTCCCCGTGGCGGTGGCGCAGGCGCTGCTGCCGGCGCTGGCGTCGTCGGTGCACGGCCTTTCGGACGGGACGGTGGCGCTGCTTCGTCGCGGCGTGCTGCTGATCGGCGCGATCGTGCTGCCGGCGGCGCTCTTGCTGGCGCTGTTCGCGCATCCCCTGATGGCGCTGTGGCTTGGCCCGGTCTTCGCCGATGGCAGCGCCGGCGTCACCCGCATCCTGGCGGTGGGCGTACTGTTCTCCTGCATCGCCTTCGCCCCCGGCAGCCTGGTCGAGGCGGTCGGCCGGCCCGAGCTGCTGGCCGCCTTCACGCTCGCCCAGGGCCTGGTGTTCGTGCCGCTGTCCGCCCTGCTGCTGACCACCATCGGCATCGAAGGTGCCGCGATCGCCTGGGCGCTGCGCTCAGCGGTGGACTGTGCGGGCCGGCTGTTCCTCGCCGCGCGCGTCTTTCCCGCCGCCCGCAGGGTCGTGGCCGGCGTGGCGCTGCCGCTGGCCGCGGGCGGGGCCGGCCTGTTCGGTGCCGCGCTGCTGCCGATCGCGGCGGCTGCCGCGGTTGCGGCGGCGACACTGATCCTCGCATCCGCCCTTGCCTGGCGGGCGCTGGCCGAGCAGGAGCGCGCCCTGCTGCGCGCGCCACATCACTTGCTGCGGCGCCTTCGCGCATGAGCGCGATCGCGATCAACGGCAGGTTCCTGACGCAGCCCACCACCGGGGTGCAGCGCGTGGCGGGCGAGCTGCTGCGGGCACTCGATTCACTCGCCGGCGAGGGCAGGACGCCGCCGCTATGCGTGATCGCGCCGCGGGGCGCCCAGGCACCCTGGCTCGGCCACATCGCGCTCCGGCATGCCGGAACGGGGGCGGGCCAGTCGTGGGAACAGCGCGTGCTGCCGCGCGCGGCAGGGGGCGCGATGCTGCTGAACATGGGAAACACCGCGCCGATCCTGGCCGGCCGCCACCAGGCCGTGCTGATCCATGACGCCGGCGCCTTCGACACGCCCGGAAGCTACTCGCTGGCGTTCCGCAGCTGGTATCGCCTGCTGCATCGCCTGCTGGTGCTGCGCGGGGCGCGCGTCATCACGGTTTCCGAATTCTCGCGCGCGCGCCTTGCGCACTGGCTGCGGCTCGATCCCGGCCGCATCGGCGTGATCACGGAAGGGGCCGAGCACATCCTGCGCCCCGCCGCCGACGATGCCGTGCTGGCGCGAAACCAGCTGCGGCCGGGCGGCTATGCGCTTGCGGTCGGCACCGGGGCTGCGCACAAGAATCTCGACCTGCTTGCGGCGGCGGCGAGCTGGCTGAAGGCGCGGGGCCAGGTGGTGGCGGCCGCCGGCGCGCGCGATGGCGCAGTGTTCTCCGCAACCGCCGCTGCCGCCCCCCTGGTGGCACTCGGCCGGGTCAGCGACGGCGAGCTCCGCGCACTCTACCAGCACGCATCATGCCTGCTGTTCCCGTCGCGCTACGAGGGGTTCGGCCTGCCGCCGCTGGAAGCGATGGCGTGCGGCTGCCCGGTGGTCGCCGCCCGCGCTGCCTCGGTGCCGGAGGTCTGCGGCGAGGCAGCGCTGTGGTTCGACCCGGCCGCGCCGGCGAGCCTGGT
>JADYYZ010000099.1 GCA_020853405.1 Acetobacteraceae bacterium | reverse complement strand
CGCCCGGTGGGCCGCTATGCCCAGGCGCTGGAGGTGCGCGGTGCCGGCCGCTTCCTGTTCGTCTCCGGCCAGATCCCGCTCCGGCTGGACGGCGTGCTGCCGCCCGACTTCGCGGGCCAGGCACGCCAGGTCTGGGCGCACGTGCTGGCCCAGCTCGGCGCCGCCGGCATGGGTGTTGCCAACATCGTGCGCGTCACCACCTACCTCGCCAACCGCGCGCATGCGCGCGAGAACCGGGAAATCCGCGAGGCCATCCTCGGCGAGCACCGGCCGGCGCTGACCGTGGTGATCGCCGAAATCTTCGACCCTGCCTGGCTCCTGGAGGTCGAGGTGGTGGCGGCTGCCTGAAAGGTAGGCCCGGGCGGCAGCCTCAGTCGGCGTCGCTTTCGGCCGGCGGCTCCACACCCAGCACCGAAAGCGCATGCTCGCGGCCGTCATAGGTCGCGAACCGGATCGACTGGCCGGGTGCCAGCCCGATCAGGGCGGTGCCGATCGGGGTCAGGATCGAGATGCGGTTGGCCGAGATGTCGGCCTCGGGCGGATAGACCAGCGTGATCCGCCGCTGCTGGCCGGCCTCGGTGCGGAACTCGACGACCGAGCCCATCTGCACCACGTTCTGCGGCACGGCGCCGGCGGCAACCACCTCGGCGCGGTCCATCTCGTAGGCGAGCGCCTCGGCGACGTCGGGGAACTTGCTGAGCGCGCCGGTGGCAAGGTCGGACAGGCGGCGATGGTCGATCTCGCTGACGACGATCCGGGGCTTGCCGATGGCGCGGGACGCTTCGGTCAACATGGCTTGCAGGCTCCTCGGGTGTCGGCACGCCACCTTGGGTGGTGCCGCGCATCTGGTTGCGGGTAGTGGATCAAGGCAGCAGCGCCAGATGGGGGCGAAGCGGTGTGCCGCAGCCCGATACGCCCCGGAACTCGGGGCGCATGGCCGAGCCCCAGGGCTAGAGTTCCGCGATCGGGTGGATCCGGAAGATGTTGGCCCAAGCCGTGTGCATGGTGACGATCTTTGCTGTTCGCGGCCAGTTGTCAAGCTGCACGCGGCAAGGTCCGCTGCCGGCCTGGCCGGGCGGGAATGGGGCCATCAGCGCACCACCGGGTCAGGCAGCGGGTCGGGCAGCGGGTCGGGCAGCGGGTCGGGCAGCGGGTCGGCCAGCGGGTCGGCCTTTGGGCTGGGCCGGCTCGCCCCGAGCACGATCGGGTCGCTTTCCGCAGCCGCGGTGCCTGTCGGTACGCCGTGCCGCTCCAGCACCGGGTAGGCGACCGAGCAGATGTGCGAGTGGATGCGCTTGAGATCGCGAAGGATGTCAAGCTGCAGCGAGGAACTCTCCATCGCCTCGCGCGAACTGTCGCGCAACCGCTCGATGTCGTGTTCGGTCGCTTCGATGGCGGCGGCCCGCAGCGCCGTCTTTTCGGCCAGCAGCTGGCGGGCGTCGGCAACGTTGCCGCTGATGAACACCGCCATCGCCAGCCGCAGGCTTTCCAGCACGCGGGTGTGGAACGCCTCGATCTCGGCTCGCCCCTCGGGCGGGAACGAGATGCCGCGCTTGATCCGCTTCACCGCGAGTTCGGATAGATTTTTGTCGAGGATGTCGCCGACATGCTCGAGGTTCAGCGTGAACGAAAAAATCTCCATCGTCCGCCGCGCCTCGCGCTCATCAAGGCTGCCGCGCGACAGCCGGGTCAGGTAGAGTTTGATCGCCTCGTCCAGGCGGTCGACCAGATTGTCCATGCGCACGAGTTCGGTGGCGGCGCGGCGGTCGTTGCCGCTCAGCGCCACCAGCAGCTGGCGCAGCATCGCCTCGACCTGGTCTGCCATGCGCAGCGTCTCGCGCGCGGCGGCCGCCAGCGCCAGCGAGGGCGTCTCCAGCGCCGCTTCGTCCAGATGCTGCGGCGCCAGCGGGTCGGCGGCGCCGTGCGCCGGCAGCAGGCGCTCCAGCAGCCGGGCGAGCGCGGGCAGCGCCGCCATGAAGACCGCGGCGGTCACGAGGTTGAAGGCGAGGTGAAACAGCGCCGCGGCCATCGCCTCGTCGGCGTGCAGCGGCGCTGCGAGCGAGGCGAGCTCGGCGAGGAAAGGGGCGGTCGCCAACACGCCGGCGAGGCGGGTCAGCAGGTTGCCGGCCGGCAGCCGGAAGCTCGCCCGGTCCTGCCGGCGCGTGCCTTCGAACAGCGGCGTCACCGCGGTGCCCAGGTTGGCGCCCAGCACCAGCGCGAAGGCGGCCTCCAGCGGCACGATGCCGGATACCGCAAGCGACATCGTCAGCAGCACGACGGTGACCGAGGAGTGCGCCGCCGCCGCCAGCACCATGCCGAGCAGGATCGCAAGCGTCGGCTCGCGGGTCGCGGCGTGCATCAGGACGCGCAGGCTCGGCGCATGTTCGGCCGGTTCCAGGCTGACCAGCAGGATGTGCAGCGCAAGCAGCATCAGCCCGAGCCCGATCGAGGTCCTGCCGAGGTCCTTCAGCCGGCTTTGCGGGCCGAGCCGGAAGGCGATCAGGCCGCCGACCAGCAGCACCGGGGCGGCGATGCTGACATCGAAGGCGAACACCAGCACGATCAGGGTGGTGCCGACATTCGCCCCCAGCATCACCGCCAGCGCCGGCGCCAGCGCGACGGTGCCCTGGGTCACGAACGAGGTGGTCATCAGCGCGGTCGCGGTGCTGCTTTGCAGGATCGCGGTCAGCCCGAGGCCGGCCAGGAACGCCGCCCCCCGGCTGCCCAGCCGGCGCGCCAGCACACCCGACAGTTCGGTGCCGTAGGCGCGCAGGATGCCGGTCTGCACCATGTGCAGGCCCCACAGCAGCAGCGCCACGCCGCCCATCAGGTCGAGCAGCACGCGGGTGCCGTTCACCAGTCCTTCATCCCATGTTCAGCCGGCGGGGCGTCCATCCTGCAACCATAATCCCATGCGCCGGCAGCAGGAAGGCGATCCCCCCGCCAGGCTGGCGCGTCGCGCCGGTGCTGCTAGGCTGGCCGGGCAACCTGCAATCCGATCGAGGGGAACCGCCTTGGCCGCCGACACCCTGCGCAACGACACGCCGCATTACGACAAGTCGAAACTGCCCAGCCGCCACTCCACCGTCGGCCCCGGCCGGGCGCCGCACCGCAGCTACTATTACGCGATGGGCCTGAAGAAGGAGGAAATCGCCGCCCCCTTCGTCGGCGTCGCCACCGCCTGGAACGAGGCGGCACCCTGCAACATCGCGCTCGGTCGCCAGGCGCAAAGCGTCAAGACCGGCGTCAAGGAGCTGGGCGGCACCCCGCGCGAATTCACCACCATCACCGTGACCGACGGCATCGCGATGGGCCACCAGGGCATGAAGAGCTCGCTGGTCAGCCGCGAGGTGATCGCCGATTCGGTCGAGCTCACCGTGCGCGGCCACGCCTATGACGCGCTGGTGACGCTGGCCGGCTGCGACAAGACGCTGCCCGGCATGATGATGGCGATGCTGCGGCTCAATGTGCCGTCGGTGTTCATGTATGGCGGCACCATCCTTCCCGGCGATTTCCGCGGCAAGCCGGTGACCGTGCTGTCGGTGTTCGAGGCGGTGGGCCAGCACGGCGCCGGCAACATGAGCGACGCCGACCTCGAGGAGCTGGAGCAGGTCGCCTGCCCGGGTGCCGGCGCCTGCGGCGGCCAGTTCACCGCCAACACCATGGCCTGCGTTTCCGAGGCGATCGGGCTCGCGCTGCCCGGCTCGGCCGGCGCCCCGGCGCCGTTCGAGGATCGCGACCACTTCGCCGCCGAAAGCGGCCGGGCCGTGATGCGGCTTTTGGAGAAGAACATCCGCCCGCGCGACATCGCCACCCGCGAGGCGTTCGAGAACGCGGCCGTGATCGTCGGCGCCACCGGCGGCAGCACCAACGCCGTGCTGCACCTGCCGGCGATGGCGCACGAGGCCGGCATCAAATTCACGCTGCAGGATGTCGCTGCGATCATGAAGCGCACGCCCTACATCGCCGATCTGCAGCCGGGTGGGAAATACGCTGCCTACGACGTCTACAAGGTCGGCGGCGTGCCGACCATCATCAGGGCGCTGCTCGATGCCGGGCTGCTGCACGGCGATTGCCTGACCGTTTCCGGCAGGACGCTGGCCGAGAACCACGCCGGCCTGGTCTTCCCCACCGACCAGGACGTGATCTTCCCGGTCTCGCGGGCGCTGACCCCGACCGGCGGCGTGGTCGGGCTTGCCGGCAACCTCGCCCCCGATGGCGCGATCGTGAAGGTCGCCGGCATGAAGAGCCTGCAGTTCGAAGGCAGCGCGCTCTGCTTCGAGTGCGAGGAGGACGCCTTCGAGGCGGTGCGCGAGCGCGCCTACAAGGCCGGCGACGTCATCATCATCCGCTACGAGGGACCGCGCGGCGGCCCCGGCATGCGCGAGATGCTCTCGACCACCAGCGCGATCTACGGCCAGGGCATGGGCGACAAGGTGGCGCTGATCACCGATGGCCGGTTCTCCGGTGCGACGCGCGGCTTCTGCATCGGCCATGTCGGGCCGGAGGCGGCGGTGGGGGGGCCGATCGCGCTGCTCCGGAACGGCGACCGCATCCGCATCGATGCCGCCGCCGGCACGCTCGACGTGCTGCTTTCCGACGCCGAGCTCGCCGACCGGCGCAAGGCCTGGAAGGCGCCACAGAACGACTACCGGTCGGGCGCGATCTGGCGCTATGCGCAGAATGTCGGGCCGGCGCGGTTCGGCGCCGTCACCCACCCCGGTGCCGCCGCCGAGGTCAGACAGTACGCCGATCTCTGAGCCGGCCCGCCGCCGCGGTGCCAGGTGCGGTGGGTGCGATGGTGTTGTATTGCCGCCAGGCCGTGACGCGCGCAGAATGGCCGGCAGGCGGCGGCATCGGTGCCCCGCGTCGTTTTGGGGGGAGGCGATCATGGGGCGGCTGCTTGGTGCCGGGCTTCTGGGGGCGCTGCTGCTGGGCGCGATGCCGGCCGCGGCGCAATCGTTCGACGGCGTGTGGCAGGGCAGGATCCGCTGCGAGGCGGCGGGTTCGCTGGGCGCGCTGAACGCGCCGATCAAGGTCACCATCGCCGGCAACCGGGCGAGCTACGAGCGTGAGATCCGCAGCACCAGCGATCGCTCCCAGGTGCTGGCGACGGAAACCGGCAGCGGCACCGTCGCCGCCGACGGCACCGTGCGGATGAACGGCACCGTCGGTGCCGCCACGTGGCGCCAGGACAGCAACTTCACCGGCCGCATGCAGCGCCCGACGACCACGCTGGGCGGCGGCATTACCACCTTCAGCCGGCAGAACAACGCCGGCGTCGAGCGGCGCTGCACCGCCACCATCACGCCAGGCTGACGCGCCCCGGCACCGTCCCGGCGGCCGGGTGGCAGCGCCGCGGCCCGCATTGCCGCGCCCTGCCATCCGCGCCAAGGTTGCCGCCCCCCCGGGGTAGTGCCCCGGTCGGCCAACACCAGACGGGACGCCCATGGCCAGCATACGACCCAAGCCGCGCGCGGCAGGTGCCTCCCGCGGCGCGAGCACGCCGCGCATCCTGAACTGCGAGCCGTCGCGCGGCATCGAGCGTGACTGGACCTTCGCGCATGCCGAGGCGGCCGGCCTTGCCGCCGCCACCCGGCCGCCGCCGGCGATCGACCTCCGCGCCGACTGGTGGCCGGTCAGCGACCAGGGCTCGTCCGGCGCCTGCGTCGGCTTCTCGCTCGCCGATGGGGTGCTGCGCTGGCATTTCGTCCAGGCCGGGCGGCTTGCGAAGGCGGTCCGCCTCGCGCCTCGCTTCATCTGGATGGCCTCGAAGGAGACCGACGAGTTCAGCTCCTTCCCGGAGACCTTCATCGAATCCTCGGGCACCTCGCTGAAGGCAGCCCTCGACATCGCGCGCAAGTTCGGCTGCGTCGAGGAGAGCCTGCTGCCGTTCGACAGCGCGCAGCTGTTCGGCGGTCCGATCCAGGCCTTCTACCTGAAGGCCAACCAGCTGAAGATCAGTTCCTATGTCGGGCTGCGCACTGATCTCGGGGAATGGCGGCGCTGGATCGCGCAGACCGGCCCGCTGCTCGCCAGGCTGGAGGTGGATGGCAGTTTCGACCGGCTCGGTCGCTCCGGGAAACTCACCGCGCACGCCGGCCGCGGCCTGGGCGGGCACGCGGTGGCGATCGTCGGCTATGACGCGAAGGGTTTTGTCATCCGCAATTCCTGGGGCACCGGCTGGGGCAGGAACGGCTTCGCGCACGCCACCGATGCGTATGTGAGCAAGGCGTTCAGCGAGGCGTATGGGGTGATCGCCTGAATCGGGCCGCCGGCGTCATACCAACGCCCCCACTGCGTGAGCGCATTCAGCCCGCATTCCCCGGATGAGGCGGTTACTTGCTGAGGTTTCGTGACGAATCGGCTATAGGAATCAGTAGCTTGAGTTGGATCGCGCGAGGCCATCATGGCGAACCCGATGGGTGAATCAATAGATGGCTCCCTCGGTCTGAACCGCCCCGGTTTTGTCGGAGGCTGATTGGTTTGAGTCACGCTGCCAGGAGCAGGTCCTCCTGGGCGGCACAGTAGAGTGCTTCGGCCTCGGCGGGCGGGATGTTGGCGATGGGCTCCAGAAGCCGCCGATGGTTGAACCAGTCCACCCACTCGAGGGTGGCGAATTCCACAGCCTCGAGGGAGCGCCATGGGCCACGCCGGTGAATGACCTCGGCTTTGTCGTGGATCAGGCGGACAGCGCGGTCGGTACGGTCAGTGGCACCAAGCTGGATGGATTCGCCCTGCGCATGACGGTCGT
>JADYYZ010000098.1 GCA_020853405.1 Acetobacteraceae bacterium | reverse complement strand
GGCCGATGCTGAAGATCAAGGTGCTGAACATCACCAAGCGCCAGCTGCTGAACGACTTCAACAAGGCGGCCGAGTTCGACCAGAGCCTGCTGTTCAAGAAGATCTACGAGAACGAGTTCGGCACCCCTGGCGGCGAGCCCTATGCCTCGCTGATCACCGACTACGAGTTCTCGAACCACCCCGACGACATCGACGTGCTGCGCGGGCTTGCCGGCGTCGGTGCCGCCGCCTTCGCGCCGGTGATCACCGCCGCCAGCCCGAAACTGTTCGAGTTCGACGACTGGCGGGCACTGCCGGGCGTGCGCGACCTGTCGATGGTGTTCGAGGGGCCGAAATACACCAAGTGGCGCAGCCTGCGTGACAGCGAGGACAGCCGCTTCCTGGTGCTGACCTGCCCGCGCAGCCTTGCCCGCCTGCCTTATGGGGCCGCGACCAAGCCGGTCGAGGAGTTCGACTACGAGGAAGGCGAGTCCGGCAAGGCGCTTGATCACCACCACTATTGCTGGATGAACAGCAGCTTCGTGATGGGCACCAAACTGACCGACGCCTTCGCCAAGTACCAGTGGTGCACCGCCATCCGCGGCGCCGAGGGCGGCGGCAAGGTCGAGAACCTGCCCACCCACGTCTTCACCAGCGACGATGGCGATGCCGACAGCAAGTGCCCGACCGAGATCGGCATCACCGACCGGCGCGAGGCCGAGCTCTCGAAACTCGGGTTCCTGCCGCTCTGCCACTACAAGAACACCGACTACGCCGTGTTCTTCGGCGCGCAGACCGTGCAGAAGCCCAAGAAGTACGACCGGCCGGAAGCGACCGCCAACGCCGAGATCAGCGCCCGCCTGCCCTACATCATGGCGAGCTCGCGCTTCGCGCACTACCTGAAGATCATGGCGCGCGACAAGATCGGCAGCTTCATGGAGGTCGAGGACTGCGCCAAGTGGCTGAACCGGTGGATCCAGAACTACGTCAACGCCAACCCCGACGCCGGCCAGGAAACGAAGGCGCGCTACCCGCTGCGTGAGGCGCAGATCACGGTGCAGGAGATTCCGGGCCGGCCCGGCAGCTACCACGCGATCGCGCATCTGCGGCCCTGGCTGCAGATGGAGGAGCTCACGACCAGCCTGCGCATGGTCGCGCGCATCCCGCAGAAGGCGTAGCCCTGTCCCGCAGGCGCCGGGCGCGCGCGTCAGCGCGCCTGGCTCGCCCGAGCCGTGGCGGGCCACCTCGCAGCCCCGGTGCGCGGCATCGCCGCGTGCCGGGCGGTGCGGGGCGGATCGCCGGAAAGGAGGCGTGAACGACATGGCGGACGCCTCCGGCCTGCCCGCCTCAAGCCTGCCCGCCTCCGGCCTGCCCGCCCCCGGCCTGCCCGGTTCGGCCGGCGCTGCTGCCGGGGCGGCTGCCCGCCGCAGCGCGCTGGTGCTGATCGCGCGCATCGATGCGCTGCTCGCCGCCCAGGTCGACGCCATCATCCACCACCCGCGCTTCCAGCGCCTGGAGGCAGCGTGGCGGATGCTGGCCTGGCTGGTCGACCAGACCGACGGCATGCGCGGGGTCAAGCTGCGCGTCCTGAACGCCACCTGGGCCGACCTCACCCGCGACCTTGAGCGCGCCAGCGAGTTCGACCAGAGCCAGGTGTTCGCGCGCATCTACACCGACGAATTCGACATGCCGGGCGGCGAACCCTATGGCATCGTGCTGGCCGACTACGAGGTCACGGCAAGCCCGCGCGATGTCGCCGCGCTTCGCGGGCTCGCCGATGTCGCGGCGGCGGCGTTCACGCCCATCATCCTGTCCGCCTCGCCGAAACTGTTCGGGCTGGACACGTTCGCGCAGCTGTCGGCCAACCTCGACCTGACCGGTCTGTTCCAGGGCGCGGAATACACCGCCTGGCGCAGCTTGCGCGGGCGCGACGATACCCGCTTCCTCGGCATCACGCTGCCGCGCGTGCTGCTGCGCACGCCCTGGCGGTCGGACGGCAGGCGGCGCGACGGCTTCCTGTACAACGAGGACGCGACCGGCGCCGATGGCGCGCGCTGGCTGTGGGCGCATGCCGGCGTCGCGCTGGTCGCGACCGTGCTGCGCAGCTACGGCCAGTGGGGGTGGTTCGCCGACATCCGCGGCGTGCGGACCGATGCCGATGGCGCCGGCCTGGTCACCACCACCCCTGCCGCCTGGTTCGCGACCGACCGGCCGGGTATCGCCGGGCGGCTCGCGCTGGAGGTCGCGCTTTCCGAACGCCACGAGCGCGAACTGGCAGAGCTCGGCTTCGTGCCGGCGCATCCGCCCCGGCTCGCGCACGGCGTCGTGTTCCATTCCAACCAGTCGGTGCACCGCCCGCCGCACTACGATCGCGCGGCGGCGCGGGCCAACGCCAAACTCTCCTCGATGCTGCAGCATGCGATCTGCGCCGCCCGCTTCGCCCACTACGTCAAGGTGATGACGCGCGAGCGGATCGGCAGTTTCCAGACCGCCGAGGCGATCGAGCGCGGCATGAACGACTGGCTGCTCGGCTACTGCATGAACAACGATTCCGCGCCGCTTGCGACCAAGGCGAAATACCCGCTGAAGGAGGCCAGGGCCGAGGTGCGCGAGATGCCGGGCAGGCCCGGCCGGTTCAACGCGGTGATCCATCTGCTGCCGCAGTTCCAGCTCGACGAGGTCGCCGCCGCCTTCCGCCTGGTTACCACCGTAGCCCCCAGCGGCGCCGCCTGAGCGCAGCCCAGGCGCGGTCCGACAAGGAGACGATTGCGATGCCCGACGACCCGAGGACGCTGCTGCACCAGAACCGGCTGGAGGATGCCATCGCCGCCCAGGTCGATGTCGTGCGCACGAAACCGACCGAGGCGGACGCGCGCGCGCTGCTGGCCGAACTGCTGTGCCTCGCCGGGCAGTGGGAACGCGCCGACAAGCAGCTCGACCTGATCGGCACGCAGCAGCCGGGGCTTGCGGTCGGGGTGGCGCTGTTCCGCCAGCTGATCCGGGGCGCGATCGCGCGCGAGGAGGTGTTCCTCAAGGGCGCGGTGCCGGAAATGATCGGCGGCGCCACCGAGCCGCTCCAGGCATCGCTCTCCGCCCTCCTCGACCTGCGCGACGGCAGCGAGGAAGCCGCCTCGGCAACGCTGAAGGCAGCCGAGGCGAGGCGCCCGCCGCTGTCGGGCAGCTGCGACGGCAAGCCGTTCGACGACATCCGCGACGGCGACGACCTGACCGCGAGCCTGCTCGAGGTCATCAGCAGCACCGGCAAGTATTTCTGGGTGCCGTGGGAGCGGGTGGCCGAGCTCGAGATCGAGAAGCCGAAGACGCTGCGCGAGCGGATCTGGCGCCAGGCATCGCTGTCGGTGCGCGACGGGCCGGACGGCATCGTCTACATCCCGGCACTGTATCCGCTGCTGCCCGGCCGGACGCTATCGGTCGAGGCGCGGCTCGGCCGGCTGACCGACTGGATCGAACTCGGCGGCGGCGCCATGGCGGGAATCGGCGTGCGCACGCTGCTGGTCGGCGATCACGGCCTGACGCTCGACGAGATCACCTCGCTCGAGGTGAACCCGCACCCGGGCACGGCGGCGCCGGCGGCATGAGCGGCAGCGGGTCACCGCGATGAGGGTGCGGCCGTGAAGGTGCGGGCGTGAGCACGACCCCGCAGCTGCTGCGCGAGCCGGTCCAGCTGTCGGTGCTGGACCGGCTGCTGGATGACGCACCGGGCGAGCTGCGCGAGGTCGCGCCGGGGCGCAGCGCTGCCCTCCTGGCGCTGCGTGCCGCGGTGCGGCGCGACCTGGAGGCGCTGCTGAACTCGCGCCTCCGGCCGCGCTCGACGCCGAAGGAGCTGGGCGAGGTCGACCAGAGCGTGGTCGGCTTCGGCATTCCCGATTTCGTCGCGGTCTCGGCCGAAGGTGGCGAGTGGCGCGAGCGGCTGCGCCGGGCGCTGGAGGAGAAGATCCGCCGCTACGAACCGCGCTTCATCCGCGTCGCGGTGACGCTGCTGCAGGACGGCGAGGGGCTGGAGCGCAGCATCCGCTTCCGCATCGAGGCGCTTTTGCGCGCCGACCCCGCGCCGGAACAGCTCAGTTTCGACAGCCGGATCGAGCCGGCGGTGCGCCTGCTCTCGGTGGTCGACCGGTCGTGACACGCTGATGGACGAGCTGCTTCCGCACTACAACCGCGAACTGGAATTCCTGCGCCGCCAGGCCGGCGAGTTCGCCGCCGCCTTCCCGAAGGTTGCCGGGCGGCTCCGGCTTTCCGCCGAGACCGCCGATGATCCGCACGTCGAGCGCATGATCGAGGCGGTGGCGCTGCTGAACGCGCGCATCCGGCTGAAACTCGAGGACGAGTTCCCCGAGATCGTCGAGGCGGTGCTGAACGCGCTCTATCCGCACTACCTGGCGCCGACGCCGTCGATGGGCGTGGTGCAGCTGCGCCACGCGCCGGATCTTGCCGAGCCCTACCCTGTGCCGCAGGGCGCGATGATCGAGACCGAGCCGGTCGGCGGCGAGGTCTGCCGCTTCCGCACCGCCTCCGCGGTCACGCTGTGGCCGGTCGCGGTGGCCTCGGCGACGCTCGCGGGGCGGCCGTTCCGGGCGCCGGCGGCACCACAGGTGGCCGGCGCGGTCGCGGTGCTGCAGCTGCGCCTGAAATGCACCGGGCCCGACGGCACGTTTTCCGCCCTGCAGCCGGATGGCCTGCGCTTCTTCCTGCCCGGCCCCTTCAACCGCAGCCTGCCGCTGCACGCGCTGGCGACCAACCGGCTGCTCGGCATCTCCCTCGCCTGCGGGCCGGATGATGCCGATGCCGTCTTCCTGCCACCCACCGCGCTCGCCGCCCGCGGCTTCGGCGCCGACGAGGCGCTGCTGCCCTGGCCGTCGCGCAGCCTGCCCGCCTATCGGTGGCTGACGGAGTATTTCGCGTTTCCCGACCGCTTCCTGTTCTTCGAACTCTCCGGCCTGACCGCGCGCGCGGTGAAGGGGGCGGGGGCGGAGATGGATGTCTATCTCTACCTCTCGGAGACCGACCGCGACCTCGAGCGCGCGGTCGATGCGAGCTCGTTCGCACTCGGCGCGGTGCCGGTGGTCAACCTGTTTCAGCAGACCGCCGACCCGTTCCGGCTTACCGGCGCGCAGCTCGAATATCGCATCGTGCCCGACAGCCGCCGCCCCGAGGCGCTCGAGATCTACTCGGTGCAGTCGGTCGAGGCGGTCGCGCCGGACGGGCGCGGGGCGCGGAGCTTCCTGCCCTTCTTCGGGCTCGACCATGGCGGGGCGGAGAGTGCCCGCTACTGGTACGCGGCGCGCCGGCCGTCGGTGGTGGCGCGCGACCGCGGCAGCGAACTGTTCCTGTCCCTGGTCGACCGCAGCGCGAGCCCGGCCGCCCCCGCCGACTGGACGGCGAATGTCGAGACCGTCTGCATGAACCGCGACCTGCCGGCACGCCTGCCGTTCGGCGGCGGCCATCCGCGGCTTGCGCTGGCCGAACCGGCGAGCCAGGTGCGCGAGGTGACGGCGCTGACCGCGCTGACGCCGACACGGCGGCGCCCGCCTGGTGCGGCGCGGCTGTGGCGGCTGCTGTCGCACCTCAACATGAACCATCTTGCCATCAGCGGCGGCGCCGAGGGGGCGGCGGCGCTGCGCGAGGTGCTGCGGCTCTATGACGTCGCCGATGCGCCCGAGACCAGGGCGGTGATCGATTCCGTGCTGCGCCTGGAAAGCCGCCGCGGTGTCGCGCGGGTGACCACGCCGCTGGGGGCGGCGGTGGTGCACGGCACCGAGATCGAGGTGACGCTCGACGGCCAGGGCTTCCCGCAGGGAGGGGCGCTGCTGTTCGCCTCGGTCCTTGACCGCGTGCTCGGGCTTTATGCGGCGCTGAACGCCTATACCCGCCTTTCGGTGCGGCTGGAGGGAAAGCCGGGCGTGTTGCGTCGCTTCCCGGCCCGCGTCGGCATGAAGCCGCTGCTGTGAGCTCGCCGCCGCCCGCGCCCTCGCCGCCCGCGCTCTCGCCGCCCGCGCTCTCGCCGCCCGCGCTCTCGCCGCTCGAGGCGCTGCGACGCGCGGCGCAGACGTTCGATCCGATGGCGGCACTGCTGGTGCTGGAACGCCATGGCGCGGCCGAGGCGGGATCGGGGCGGGCGGCCGGCGGGGCGCGGGTGGGCGAGCATGCGCATCCGCGCGATGAGGCGGTGCGCTTCACGACATCGCCGCGGCTTGGGTTCCAGCCGAGCGAACTGGTGCGGCTGGACGAGGAGGCAGGCAGGGCGCCGCGGCTTGGCGTTGCCTTCATGGGCCTTGCTGGCGCCGCCGGCACGCTGCCGCAAGCCTATGCCGAGCTGGTGCTGGCGCGGCTGCGCGACCGCGACCCGACGCTCGCGGCCTTCCTCGACCTGTTCAACCACCGTGCGATCAGCCTGTTCATGCGCGCGTGGGAGAAATACCGGCTGCCGTTGCAGCTTGGCCTCGACCGCGGCGACGGCATCGCCGGACTGATCGACGCCCTGATCGGCTTCGGCACCGCCGGCCAGGCCGGGCGCATCGCGGGCCCACACGAGACGCTGCGGTTCTTCGCCGGCTTCCTTGGCGATGTCGCGCACCGCCCGGCGGCCGCGCTCGAGGCGATGCTGAGCGAGTCGCTGGGCGAGCCGGTCGTGATCGAGGTGCTGGTCCCGCGCCGCGAACGGCTTGCCGAGGAGGAGCGCACGCGCCTGACATCGGGCGCGTTTACCCGCCTGGGCGACGAGGCGCTGCTGGGAGAAAGCGTGCTGCGGGTGGACGGTTCCTTCCGGCTGCGGCTTGGCCCGATGGGCTACCGGCGCTTTCGCGCGCTGATGCCGGATCGCCCCGAACTGCCGCGGCTGGTCGCGCTGGCGCGCCTGTT
>JADYYZ010000097.1 GCA_020853405.1 Acetobacteraceae bacterium | reverse complement strand
GCTGCGCTCGCCCGGCTTGGGGTCGGCGCCGTGATGCTGACCGGCGACAATGTGCACACCGGCACCGCGATCGCCGCGGCACTCGGGCTTGACGTGCAGGCGGGCCTGCTGCCCGCCGACAAGCTGCGCGCGATCGCGGCACTTCGGGCCGCCGGCCCGGTGGTGATGGTCGGCGATGGCATCAACGACGCGCCGGCGCTGGCCGCGGCAAGCGCTGGCGTCGCGATGGGCGGCGGCACCGATGTCGCGCTGGAGGTCGCCGATGCCGCGGTGCTGAAGGACCGCGTCGGCGGGGTTGCCGAACTGGTGGCGCTGTCGCGCGCGACGCTTGCCAATGTCAGGCAGAACGTCGCGGTGGCGATCGGGCTGAAGGGCGCCTTCCTGGTCACGACACTGGCAGGGGTCACCGGCCTGTGGCCCGCCATCCTGGCCGATACCGGCGCCACCGTGCTGGTCACGCTGAACGCGCTGCGCCTGCTGGGCTGGAAGCCGCCCGCCTGACGCCGCGCATTCCGGCCTCGTGCAACCTGGCCTAGGATCGCCGCCCATGCAGCAACCGAACCCCTGGCAGGCCAAGTGGCAGCAGCGCTACGCCGAGCGCAGCTTCACCTACGGCACGGCGCCGAACCGGTTCCTGCTGTCCCAGCAGTTCCGCCTGCGGCCCGGCATGCGCGCGCTGTGCCCGGGCGAAGGCGAGGGGCGCAACGCGGCGTGGCTCGCCGGCCAGGGACTGGCGGTCACCGCCGTCGATTTCTCCGCGATCGCACTTTCGCGCGCGCGCGAGCATGCCGCGCGCCAGGGTGTCGCGATCACCACCATCGAGGCCGACCTGTCCCGCTGGACCTGGCCGGAAGCGTCGTTCGACCTGGTCGTGCTGGTCTTCCTCCAGCTCGGCGCCGACGAGCGCGTTCCGGTGCATGCGGGCGCGGTGCGCGCGCTGGCGCCTGGCGGCGTCGTGCTGCTGGAAGCGTTCGCACGCGGCGAGCGCATGCAGTGCGGCCCACCCAACGACGCCGCCCGCTACGACCCTGCCATGCTGCGCGCGGATTTCGCCGCACTCGAGATCGTCGAGCTGCTGCAGGGCACGACCATGCTGGAGGAAGGCGAGGGCCATCGCGGCCCCGCCAACGTGGTGCGGATGGTGGCGCGCAGGCCGTAGCGGGCCGTTCGCACGGCGCAGGACCGGTCAGTGCCGCTGCGTGCGCGCGATGAATTTCTCGAACCGCTCGGTCGGGGGTGCCGCGAACATCGCTGCCGGCACGCCGGCGCAATCGATCTGGCCCTGATGCAGAAACACCGCGCGGCACGCCACCTCGCGCGCAAAACCCATCTCGTGCGTCACCACCAGCATGGTGCGGAACTCGGCGGCGAGCGCACGGATCACGCCCAGCACCTCGCCCACCAGTTCGGGGTCGAGCGCGCTGGTCGGCTCGTCGAACAGCAGCACGCTGGGGCGCACCGCCAGCGCGCGCGCGATCGCGGCACGCTGCTGCTGCCCGCCCGACAGGTGCGAGGGGTAGTGATCGCGCTTGTCCAGGATGCCGACCTTGGCAAGCAGCGCCTCGGCCTCGGCCACTGCCTCGGCGCGGGGACGGCGCTGCACGTGCACCGGCGCCTCGATCACGTTCTGCAGGATCGTCAGGTGGCTCCACAGGTTGAAGTTCTGGAACACGAATCCGAGCTGCCCGCGCAGACGGTCGACCTGGGCGGGGTCGCGGGCGCGCCGCCGGCCGGCGCGTTCGGCAAAGGCGAATGCCTCGCCGCCCACCAGCACCTCGCCGGCATCGGGCACCTCCAGCAGGTTGCAGCAGCGCAGCAGCGTGGACTTGCCGCTGCCCGAGGCGCCAAGGATCGCGATCACCTCGCCGGGGGCCGCGGCAAGCGAGATGCCGCGCAACACCTCCAGCGTGCCGAAGCGCTTGCAGAGGCCCCGCACCTCCAGCGCCGGCGTGCCGGCCGCTTCCGCCATCAATGCATCTCCGCCATCACCGGCACCTTCGCATCCGGTGCGCCGCGCAGGTGCGGGCTCAGATGGAACTCCAGCGCCATCACCGCGCGCGTGATCAGGAAATTGATCGCGAGGTACATGCCGCCGGCGACTGCGAACACCTCGATCGCGCGGAAACTCTCGGCGATCAGCGCGCGGGCAAGTCCCGTCATCTCCATCAGCGTGATGATCGAGGCGAGCGAGGTCGCCTTGACCATCAGGATCATCTCGCTGCCGTAGGCGGGCAGCGCCTGGCGGATCGCGACGGGAAAGACGATGCGGCGGAACAGTCTCGTCCCGCTCATGCCCGAGGCACGCGCCGCCTCGATCTGGCCTGCCGGCACGGCAAGCAGGCCGCCGCGCAGGATCTCCGCGCCGTACGCCGCAGTGTTCAGCGCCAGCGCCAGCAGCGCGCACCACCATGGCTCGCGCAGATAGGGCCAGGCCCAGCTGGCGCGGAGCCAGCGGAACTGCGGCAGGCCGTAATAGACCAGGAAGATCTGCACCAACAGCGGCGTGCCGCGGAAGACGAAGATGAAGCCGCGCGCGGCCCAGTCGAGCGGCAGCACGGCGGAAAGCCGCATGCCGGCAAGCATCGTCGCCAGCACGAAGCCGGCGCCAAGCGACAGGAACGCGAGCTGGAGCGTCAGCGGCACGCCGCCGGCGACGCGGCGGAAGGCTTCCAGCACGAAGCCGAGATCCACCCTGCCTACCCCTGTGCCAGCCCGCGCCGGGCGCGGCGTTCGGCCGCCTGGAAGCCCCAGCCGGAGACGGTGGTGATGACGAGATAAAGGGCAGCGGCGGCCAGGTAGAAATCGAAAGGCTGGCGCGTGCTGCCAGCACCGACCTGCGCCTGGCGCAGCAGCTCGACCAGCCCGGTGACCGAGATCAGGGCGCTTTCCTTGAGGCAGAGCTGCCAGCAATTGCCGAGGCCCGGCAGCGCGAAGCGTGCGAGCTGCGGCGCGATGATGCGCCAAAACAGCGTCGGCCGCCGCATGCCGAAGGCGCGGCCCGCCTCGATCTCGCCCCGCGGCACCGCCAGGTAGCCGCCGCGGAAGACTTCCGCCTGATAGGCGCCGTTGCACACGCCCACCGCCAGCATGCCGACCAGGAAGGCAGGCATGCCGATGAAGCCGCTGGTGCCGAACCAGTCGCGGCCGGCCGCGCTCACCACCGCCGAGCCGCCGAAAAAGAACAGGTAGATCACCAAAAGGTCGGGCACGCCGCGCAGCACCGTGGTGTAGGCATCGGATGCCGTACGCGCGATCACGCCGCCGGCGAGCCTCGCCCAGGCCGCCAGCCCGCCGCAGAGAGAGCCGAACAGGAAGCCCGCCGAGCTGACCGCAAGCGTCATCGACGCGGCCAGCAGCATCGCGCCACCCCAGCCGCGCGGCCCGAACCCCATCAGTTCGAGGAACGGGGTCATGGCGCGCGGGCGGGGCCGGCGGTTCCCCCCGGCCGGCTATTGCTGCGGCGACAGGTCGACGTTGTTGAACCACTTCAAGGAGAGCGTGCGCACCGTGCCGTCGGCCAGCGCCTCGCCGATCGCCTTGCTGAACATCTCGCGCAGATCGTTGTCCGCCTTGCGCACGCCGACCGCGACGCCGGCGCCCAGGACGCCGCCCGAGAAGCCGGGACCCACGATCACGAAGCCCTCGAACCCGGGCTGGGCGAAGGTCGCGCTCATCGCCGAATGCGCCGCCCAGATCGCATCGATCCGGCCGTTCTGCAGATCAAGGTCGTGCTGTTCGGTGGTGCGGTACTCGCGGATGGTGGCGACGTCCTTGAAATGCTCGTTCACCAGGTTGGCGTGCGTGGTCGATCCCTGCACGCCGATCGTCCTGCCGCGCACGGCGGCGCGCAGCGCCTCGAACGCGGCGCGCGCCTCGGGCGCCTGGGTGTCGAGGTTGATGCGGCTGCCGGTGCCGGCCATGCGCGCCAGCGGCGAGTCCTTCGGCACGCCGAAGCCGCCGGGACCGGAAGCATAGGGCCGGCTGAAACTGATCGCTTCCAGCCGGCGCGGCGTGATGTTCATGCCGGCCATGATCGCATCGTAGCGGCCGGCGTTGAGGCTGGGGATGATGCCGTCCCAGTCCTGCGCGACGATGGTGCAGCGCACGCCCATCCGCCGGCAGAGCTCCCTGTGCAGCTCGACCTCGAAGCCATCGAGGCTGCCGTCGGGCTTGCTGAAGTTCCACGGCGCATAGGCGCCTTCGGTGGCGATGCGCACCCCCTGGGTTGCCCATCGCGACTGCGCATCCGCCTGCGCGGCACCCAACAGCAGGCATAACCCGGCGGCAAGGCCGGCCAGAAGTTTCCGCATGTTCCTCTCCCAGACGCGGGCCGGCATGACCCGGATGGGCCTTGGCGCCCCGTCACGTTGCCCCAAGCCTAGCAGGCAAGACGGCCGCGCTGGCAAGGGGGATGTCGGCGATGGCGCGGCCCCGCCATCCGCGCTACAGGCTCGACCCATGCCCGCCGCGCCGGACCGAAGCGACCGCGCAGCCCCGCTGGTGACGCTGGAGACACTGTTCGGCGGCTTCGGCGCGCTGGCCTGCCTGCTGATCTTCGTCGGCGTGCTGAAGTCGCTGCCGGGGGTTGCCAGCGCACCGATCGACATCACCCCGGTGCTGCTTGGCCTGACCCTGCTGCACCTTGCCTTCGCCCTGGTCAGCCGCCGCATCGTGCTGGCGCCGGCCCTGCCGGTGCTGTTCCTGCTGCACGCCTGCTTCGCGCTGCTGGCGATCACCTCGGCGGGGACAAGCCCGGGCCGCGAGATCGTGCCGGACAAGCTGCGCGACGTTGTGCTGGTGGCACCGGTGATGATGGCGATCGGCGCCGCGGTGGCCGCCGATGCCACCGCCTTCCGCCGCTTCCTGCTGGCTGCCAAGCTGCTGGGGCCGGCGATGGGGGGCTTCATCGCCGCTGCCTTCGCGCTCGGTCTCGTCAACGTGATCGTGCAGTTCGGCGGCCGCGGCAGCGTGCAGACCCAGCGCGTGCAGTATCAGCTCGCAAACCTGCTGATCGCGCTGGCGGCCAGCGCCTATGCCGTCGCGGTGCTGCGAACCCGCGGTCCGGCACGCCTCGGGAATGCCGCCATGACCGGGCTGCTTGCGTTCGCCGCACTGATCCCGGGTGGCCGTTCCGGCTTCATCGGGCTTTGCCTCACCGTGGTGGTGACACCCTGCCTTTATCTGTGGCATCGCGGCCGGCGGCGGCTCGCGCTGGCGCTGGCGGTCGGGCTGGCGGCGGCATTGGCGCTCGGTGTCGCGACGCTGTTCGCCAGCGCGCAGTTCGCGTCGGGCCTGCGCACCGTCGAGCGCCTGACCCAGGGCGACGGCGAGGGCGGCGGCAGGATGGCGCTGTGGCAGGCGGCGTTCGCGCTGGTCGGGGGCAACGGCTTCTGGGGCGTGGGCTTCGGCGGCTACACGCCGGCCGCGGGCTGGGGGGTGACGCGCGAATACTACCCGCACAACCTGTTCATCGAATCGATGGTCGAGCTCGGCCTGCCGGGCCTGCTGCTGTTCAGCGGCATCTGGCTCACGGCCTGGGGCGGCTGGCTGCGGGCGGCAGCGCGCCTTGCGACCGACGCGAAGGGGGCGGAGCAATGGGCGGCAACCGCGGGTTTCGGGCTGATCATGCTGATCTACGTCTCGGTCTCGACCGACCTCGGCAACCCGCTGATGTGGTTCGCGCTGGGCCTGCTGGCCGGCTGCGGCGGCGCGAGCTGGTCGCGCTGGCAGCCGGCCTCCCCGCCGCCTTCGGGCTGAACCGCCCCGCCCATGCTGCGGCCGCTGCATGGGATGGCACGATCCCGCTGTGGCGCTGGGGCCAGGTGTGGCCGCGGCTCTCCGAATGGCAAGCGCTCGGCTACCGCGGTTCGGTGCTGGGCGCCTTCCGTGACCCGCCGGATGCCGGCCAGGCAGCGCGCGTGCGCGCGGCACTGGAGGAAGCCGGGCGCATCGGCCATGCGCTCGGCCTCTATCTGCACCCGCTGAACAGCGCACGCTTCGGCCGCCCCGGCAACGCCGACCCGAACGACCCCGCGGTACGCGCCTATGCCATGGACATGCTCGCCGCCTGGCTGGACGCGCTGGGCGGGCAGACGCCGCTTGCGCACATGCTGCTCAACAGCGAGTTCACCGGCCGCACGCGCGCCGCACAGGAGGGCGCGGCGACCCTCACCGCGGCCATGGCGCTGGCGGCGAAGCAGCGCCGCCCCGACCTCCTGACCTGGACCGACCCGTGGCGCGAAGCGCCGGTGCGCCTGCCGCCGGGCATCGACTGCCTGGGCAGCTGGACCTATCCGCACCCGCACCCGCTGCGGCAATGGATCGTGCCGTTCCTCCGCGCCGGCGCCCGGCTGGATACGGGGCGGGTCCGCATGGTGATGCAGACGATCAGCCTATGGATGGCGACGCGCTGGAGCGCACGCGCCGAGGAGAGTGGGGCGTATCGCATCCTGCCCGCCGACCCGGCGGTGATGGCGTTCTGGATTGCGCTTGCCCAGGCGCCCGACATCATCTCGGTCTACGCGCCCTCGACCGCCAACCCGTTCGCCGACCCGCCGCAGGATAGGGCGACCTTCTCGCCCGACACCTGGACCGCGCTGAAGGCCGCCCACGACCGGGCGCTGGCGCCGTTCGGGCCGGTGCTGCGGGCGTGCCGGCCCGCGCAGGCGCGCATTGCCCTGCTGCTGTCGGCGCAATCCGTCCTGGCCGTGCCCTCGGCAGCGCGGGCACCTGGCTGGGATGGGGAACTCGCCTGGCCGTGGGCGGCGATGCTGGTGATGCAGGGCTTCCCGTTCGAGGTCCTGCTCGACGAGGACTTTTCCGGCGCCAATCCCGCGCCGCGCTACGACGCGGTGGTGGTGCCGTTCGCGGCACGCCTGCCCGATGCCGTGCGCAGAGGTCTTGCTGCGACCCGCGTGGTCGATCGGGCGGTCGATGTCGGGTTCCTGCGCGGCGTCGATGGCGGGCTCGCCAACCGGGTCGCGGCGGCGGATGCCGCCCGGCGCCTTGCCCAGCTGGCCGAGGAGCTGGCGCGCGCGCTTCCAGCTTCGGCACGCATGGCCCGCCACGACGCCGACATCGCGGTCGGCCAGCATGATGGCGGCGCGGTCGGCTGGCACGTGGCGGTGAACCTCGCGCTATCGGGCCCGCCTGGCGCCACCTTCCGCGACCGCGGCGTTGCGCGCGAGGCAACGCTCGGGCTGCGCCTGCCCGAGGGCAGCGTGCTGTTCGATGCGCTTTCCCGCCAGCGCCTGGCCACCACCGCCGCCGGTGGCTTCACCGAGGTACGGCTTTCCCTGCTGCGGGCCGGCGGCACGATGATCGCGGCACTGCCCGGCGAGCCTGGCCCGCCGCGCCTTGCGCGCACGCAATCGGGGGCGGTGCTGCAGGCGCCGTTCGCTGGCGTGATGGCCTACGACCTCGTGCTCGACGGCGCTGCCCGGCGCATCGCCACCGGGCGCGACGGCACGCACCGTCTGGCCGGACGCGGGCGGCTGGTCGCGACCTGCGCGCTGACCGGCCAGAGCGCGACGCTGGACATCTGACCGAAGCCGGGGCAGTGGCGTCGGGCGATGCGGGCACTGCTGCACTCCCTGGGTTCCGGCGAGGCCAGCCTGATCGAGGCGCCCGCGCCGTTGCCGGGGCCGGGCGAGATCCTGGTGCGCGCGGCCGCCAGCGTCGTCTCGCCGGGCACCGAGCGCATGCTGGTCGAGTTCGGCCGGGCGCCGTTGTGGCGGAAGGCGCTGCAGCAGCCCGAGCGCGTCCGCCAGGTGCTCGACCGCGCCCGCGCCGAGGGGCTTTCCAGCGCGCTCGATTCGGTGCGGGCACGGCTTTCCGCGCCGCTGGCGCCAGGCTACGCGGCTGCCGGGCGGGTGCTGGAGGTGGGTGCCGGCGTCACGGGCTTCGCGCCCGGCGATCGCGTCGCCGCGGCGGGTCCGCACGCCGAACTGTTCGTGGTGCCGGCAACGCTCGCGGCGCAAATTCCCGACAATGTTCCCGACGAGGCCGCCGCCTTCGCCAGCATCGGCGCGATCGCGCTGCAGGCGGTGCGGCTGTGCGAGGCAGGACCGGGCAGCGCGGTCGGCGTCACCGGGCTCGGCCTGGTCGGGCTGCTTGCGGTGCAGGGGCTGCGCGCCGCCGGCTGCCGCGTCTTCGGCCTCGACCTCGACGGCGGGCGGGTGGCGATGGCGCAGGCCTTCGGGGCGGAGGCGCATGTCGTGGCGGCCAATGCCGACCCGGCGCTGGCGGCGGACGCCTTCTCGCGCGGGCGGGGGCTCGATGCGGTGATCGTCGCCACCGCCGGCGGCGGCGCGGCACCGCTCGCCAGTGCCTGTCGCATGGCACGGCCGAAGGGACGGATCGTGCTGCTCGGCACCGCCGAGATCGCGGTGCCGCGCGCGCTGATGTACGCCAAGGAACTGTCGCTTGTGGTCTCCTCCTCGTATGGGCCGGGCCGGCACGATCCCGGCTACCTGGCCGGGCAGGACTGGCCGGTGGCAGCACTGCGCTGGACGGCGGGGCGCAACATGGAGGCGTTCCTCGACCTCCTCGCCATGGGCGCGATCGACCCTGCGCGCCTCGTGCAGCAGCGCGTGCCGTTCGAACGCGCCGCCGAGGCGTATGCGCAACTCGATCGGCGCACATTGGGGCTGGTGCTGACACACGCGCCCGCTGCCGAGGCAGCGCCGCCGCATCGGGTCGCGATCGCGCGCGCCGGCGCCGCGCCCGCGCCCGCCGCCGGCACCGGGCTTGCGGTGATCGGCGCCGGCAATTTCGCGCAGCGCAGCCTGATCCCGTCCCTGCTCGCCGCCGGCGCCGCGCCCCGCGTGATCGTCTCGGCGAAGGGCGTGTCGGCCGCGTCCGCGGCAAGGAAGTTCGGGTTCGCGCTGGCGGCAAGCGAGGCCGAGGCGGCGTTCGACGATCCGGCGGTCGCGATCGTCGCGATCGCGACGCCGCACCAGGCGCACGCCGCCCTGGCAGCGCGCGCGCTGGCGGCGGGCAAGCATGTGTGGGTGGAAAAGCCGCTGTCGCTCGATGACGCAGGCATCGATGCAATCGAGGCAGCGCTCGGCGAAGCACCGGCGGCGCGCTTGGTGGTCGGCTTCAACCGCCGCTTCGCCCCCGACACACTCGCAGCCCTGGCGGCGCTCCGCGACGTGCCGGCCCCGCGCGCGATCAGCATCGAGGTCGCGGCCCCTGCCCTTCCCGCCGGGCACTGGCTGAAGGATCGCGCGATCGGCGGCGGCCCGCTGCTCGGCGAGGGCTGCCACTTCATCGACCTTGCCTGCTGCCTGGCCGAGGCGCTGCCGGTGCGGATCGCCGGCACGCCGACGCAGGATGGCGGGGCGGTAGCGCTGGAATTCCCCGGCGGCTCGACCGCCAGCATCCACTATTTCAGCGGCGCGCACCGCTCGATCGCCAAGGAACGCATTGCCGTCAGCGCCGGCGGGCGCAGCCTGGTGATCGAGAATTTCCGGCGCCTGCGCGCCTTCGGCGTGCCGGGGCTTCGAACGAGGCTGCTGCCCCGCGCCCGGCCCGACAAGGGGCACGCCGCGCTGGCCCGCGCGTTCGTGGCGGCCTGCCGCGATGGCGGCCCGCCGCCGATCGCGCACGCAACGCTGCTGGCGACGGCGCGCGCGATCCTGCGCGCCGCTTCCGGCGGCGCGGGCTGAGGCGTTCCCGCCGCCGTCAGCCGGCCGCTTTCCTGGCCGCCGGCTGGTAGCTGCCCGGCACCGTCCGGAACGCGACGTTGATGCGGTTGGCACCGTTGATCGCAACGATCGCGAGTGTGAGTTTCACCAGCTCCTGCTCGCTGAACGCTGCCCGCGCCGCCGTGAAAACCTCGTCCGGCACGTTGCCCTCGACCAGCACGGTCAGGGCTTCGGTCCAGGCAAGGGCGGCCCGCTCGCGCTCGCTGTAGAACGGACACTCGCGCCAGGCGCTGAGCAGGTAGAGCCGCTGTTCACTCTCTCCGGCCGCGCGCAGTTCCTTGGTGTGCATATCCATGCACCAGGCGCAGCCGTTGATCTGCGAGGCGCGAAGCTTCACGAGCTCGAGCAGCCCGT
>JADYYZ010000096.1 GCA_020853405.1 Acetobacteraceae bacterium | reverse complement strand
CGCTCGCAGCGGGCGGGGTGGCGCTGGCACACCACGATGCCGTCGGCGCGGAAGTGGCACGCGGCCGGCGGGCGGGCCGGGTCATCGACGAAGTGCACGCGCCCGCACAGCTCGCCCTTCCTCACGGTATCGCCGATGCCGGTTGCGGGTTCGAACACGCCACCATCGGGGGCATAGACGAAATAGTCGTTGCCGGGCACTTCCAGCATGCGGGTGGCGCGGGGTTCGGGCGGGCCGCCGGCGATGATGCCCATCTGGCGCAGCTGGCGGATCAGCCCGTCCTCGATCACCGCAAGGCCGCCGCGGTTCAGCGACCCGCCGCCGCCGAACTCGCCGCCGAGTGCGGCGACACCCCGCTTCATCGCCGCACCAGGCGAGTAGCGGGGGTCGGCCCCCTGGCGCCAGTGCAGCGACACCGGGGCGGCGAACGCACGCAGGGCCGCCATGCCGCGTGCATTCACTGCCGCGTCCGGGCCTTCGTGCGTGCTGGCGAACACCATGTAGGCAAGGCTGCCGCCGCCCGAATGCAGGTCGTGGAACAGGTCGGCCCGGGGGAACAGCACGCTGTCGACATAGTGCGCGATCTGCTGGGTGACCGTGCCGTCGGGGCTGCCTGGGAAACTGCGGTTCATGTTGCCGCCGTCGATCGGCGAGACCCGCGCCGCCGCGAGTGCCGCCGGCAGGTTCATCGCCGGCAGCATGATCACGCGGCCGCTGATCGATTCCGGCTTCAGTTCCCGGATCAGGTTGCAGACCGCGACCTGGCCCTCGTACTCGTCGCCGTGGTTGCCGGCGGTGAACAGCGCGGTGGGCCCCGCGCCATTCCTCACCACCGCGATCGGGATGGCGATGGTGCCGTAGGCCGAGCGCGTGACCGAATGCGGCAGGTGCAGCCAGTCCACCTGCCTGCCGTCCCGATCGAAGTCGATATGCGTCCAGATCCGTGTCCGCTGTTCCACCCGGCGCCCTCCATGCTGGCTGATGGCGGCATCCTTGTCGCAGGCTGGCCGGGCCGCAAGTTGTTGCCGCGATGCGGGAGGGATGCTTTGATCGCGCAAACAGCAGGGAGTTTCCGCGCGTGCGCCTGTTCAGCGCCACTCTGGCCACCGAAACGAACACGTTCTCGCCGATGCCGACCAGCCTCTCGGGCTACCGGGAATGCGTCTTCTACCGCCCGGGCGAGCACCCGAACGATGCGCCGCGCATGTGCACGGCGCCGCTTTTCGTGGCACGAAACAGGGCAGCCGCCGAAGGCTTCACGCTGGTCGAGGGCAGCTGCTTCGCGGCAAGCCCTGCCGGCACCACCAACCGCGCCGACTACGAGTTCATGCGCGACGAGATCCTCGGCCAGCTGAAGGAAGCCCACTCCTCCAAGGATGGGCCGGTCGATGGCGTGCTGCTGGGCCTGCACGGCGCGATGGTCGCGCACGGCTACGACGACCCGGAAGGCGACATCATCGAGCGCGTGCGCGCGATCGTCGGGCCGAAGGTGGTGATCGGCGTCGAGCTCGACCCGCACTGCCACCTGACGCTGAAGCGCGTCAGGGGTGCCGACATCACCATCCTCTACAAGGAGTTCCCGCATACCGACGTCGCCGAGCGCGCCGAGGACCTGCTCGATCTCGTGCTGGCGACGCTGCGCGGCAAGGTGAAGCCGGTGACGAGCCTTTTCGATTGCCGCCAGATCGGCTCCTATCCCACCACCCAGCCGCTGATGCGGGCCTTCGTCGACAGGATCAAGGCGATGGAGGGCAAGGGCGGGGTGCTGTCGATCTCGATCGGGCACTGCTTCCCGTATGGCGATGTCGAGGAACTCACCGGCCGCATCCTGGTGATCACCGACAACGACAAGCCGCTTGCCGACAGGCTGGCGAGCGAGCTCGGGCAGGAATTCATCTCCATGCGCGGCCGGACCGCGCCGCCCTACGAGACGGTCGAGGGCGGCATCGCCTCGGCCCGGGCGCATAACGGTTCGCCGGTGGTGATCGCCGACCCGGCCGACAATGCCGGCGGCGGCGCGCCGACCGACAACACCACGATCCTTCGCCACCTGATCGCCACGGGGGCGGAAAGTGCGGCGCTGGCCCCGATCTGGGACCCGATGGCGGTGCGGCTCTGCTTCGATGCGGGGCTCAACGCCGAATTCCCGCTCCGCTTCGGCGGCAAGATCGCGCCGACCAGCGGCCCGCCGATCGATGCCACGGTGACGGTCGCGGCGCTGGCGCCGGACGCCTGGCAGAGTTTCGGCCCCACCAGGGTGCCGCTCGGCGACTGCGCCGCGATCCGCATCGGCGGCGTCGAGGTGGTGCTGATCAGCAACCGGACCCAGGCGCTGGGGCTGGAGATCTTCCGCAACCTCGGCATCGAGCCGACCGCGCGCAAGATCCTGGTCGTGAAATCGACCAACCATTTCATGGGCGCGTTCGGGCCGGTCGCCTCCAAGGTGATCTACGTGGACAGCGACGGGCCGCTGTCGCGCGACTACCGGAAACTGCCTTACACAAAAGTAAGGCGACCGATCTGGCCGCTGGATGAACAGACGGCGCCGGGTCTGATACACTGAGCCGCATGGGCGGCCGGTGCGCCGCAGCAAACAGGGAGTTCCAGGGAAAATGAAGACAACTCGCAGGACGCTGATGGGGAGCACCGCTGCCGTGCTGGCGGCCCCCTCGATCGGCCGCGCGCAGGCGCGCCCGCCCCGCAACCGCACGGTCAGCACGGTCATGCACGGCGATGTGCCGACCTTCGATCCGATCTGGACCACCGCCAACATGTCCGCCTACCACGGCGCGATGGTCTACGACACGCTGTTCGGGCTCGACGAGAAATACGTCGCGCAGCCGCAGATGGTCGGCCGCCACAACCTTTCCGACGACAAGCTCACCTGGACCTTCGAGCTGCGCGACGGCCTGAAATGGACCGACGGCACGGATGTGACGGCGAAGGACTGCGTCGCCTCGATCCGCAGGTGGGCGGCCCGCGACGGCGCCGGCCAGCACATGATGGAACGGGTGCGCGAGCTCACCAACCGCGGCGACAAGACGATCGTGCTGACCCTGCGCGAGCAGTACGGCCTGGTGCTGGATGCGCTGGCCAAGACCTCGACGCCGCTCTGCTTCATGATGCGCGAGCGGGAAGCCCTGACCGACCCGATGCAGAAGATCGAGCGCACGGTCGGCAGCGGCCCCTTCATCATGAACGAGGGCGAGACGCGGCCGGGCAGCCAGTACGTCTACGACCGCAACCCCAATTATGTGCCGCGCGCCGAGCCGGCCTCGGCCATCGCCGGCGGCAAGAAGGTGCTGATCGACCGCGCGGTCTTCCAGAACATGCCCGATATCCAGACCGCGGTCGCGGCACTGCAGGCGGGCGAGGTGGATTTCGTCGAGCAGCCGCCGATCGATACCATCGCCGCGCTGGAATCCGACCCCGACATCAAGACCGCGATCGTCGCCCCGCTCGGCAATGTCGGCTGGATCAGGCTGAACTTCCTCTATCCGCCCTTCAACAACGCCAAGGCACGCCAGGCGGTGCTGTGGTCGGTGAACCAGGCCGACCACATGAAGGCGACCTTCGTCGAGGAGCGCTACTATCGCACCTGCGGCAGCCTGTTCACCTGCGGCACGCCGATGGAGAACGACGCCAACACCGAGTGGTTCAAGAAGGGCCCGAGCGTCGAGCGCGCCAAGGCGCTGCTGCGCGAAAGCGGCTACAACGGCGAGCCGGTGACGCTGCTGCAGGCGACCAACATCCTCTACATGAGCAACGCCGCGCAGATCCTGGCGCAGGAACTGCGCGCCATCGGCATGAACATCCAGATGATCCCGATGGACTGGTCGGGCGTGGTGCAGCGCCGCGCGGTCAAGGCGCCGCCGGCGCAGGGCGGTTGGAACATCTTCATCACCTCGGCCGACGGGCTTTCGGTTTCCAACCCGATCTGGCTGGCCGGCCATGCCGCCACCGGCGAGCGCGGCTGGTTCGGCTGGCCGACCGACGAGAGGCACGAGCAGCTGCGCGATGCCTGGGTGAAGGCGCCGGACCTCGAACACCGCCAGACGATCGCGCGCGAGATGCAGGACAACGCCTGGAACTTCGTGCCGCACGCCTATTTCGGCCAGTGGTCGGCGCCGGTCGCCTACCGCGCCAACGTCACCGGCTGGCCGATCACGGCAGGCGTCCGCCCGCTCTGGAACGTCACCAAGACGTGAGGCTGGCGCACCGCCACCTGCCTCGCTCCCCTGCCGCGGGACCGCGCGCCCGCGCGCAGGGGCTACGGGTTACGCCCGCCCTCCCCCTCGCTCCCGCAACCGCGGGAGAGGGGTGGGTGGGCGCGTGCGCCCGCCCTGCCCCGACCCGCGGGATGGCCAATCCAGCGCCGGCCGGCAGCTTATGACGGCCTATATCGTCCGCCGCCTGATCGCGACCATCCCGGTCGTGGTGCTGGTCGCGATCATCGTGTTCATGCTGGTGCACCTCGCACCCGGCGATCCCGCCTCGATCATCGCCGGCGACAACGCGACCAGCGACCAGATCGCGCGCATCCGCGCCACGCTCGGGCTCGACGAGCCGCTGTGGAAGCAGTTCGCGATCTGGTTCTCCCAGGTGCTGCGGGGCGACCTCGGCACCTCGCTGTTCTGGAACCAGCCGGTTTCCGAACTGATCCGGCAGCGCGCCGAACCCACCATCTCGCTTGCCATCACCACCATCCTGACCGCGGTCGTGATCTCGATCACGCTCGGCGTGCTCGCCGCCTGGAAGGCAGGTTCGGCGCTCGATCGTTCGGTGATGGCG
>JADYYZ010000095.1 GCA_020853405.1 Acetobacteraceae bacterium | reverse complement strand
TGCCCGCACCGCGCTCGAGGCGCTGGTGCTGGCGATCGCCTTCGCGATGGTGGCGTTCTTCGCGTACTCCACCTTCGACCAGATGACCGACAGTTTCGAGTTCGGCGAAGTCAGCCAGGGCATGCTTGGCGTGCCGCTCTGGATTCCGCAGATGGCGCTGCCGATCGGCGCCGGGCTGTTCGCGCTGGCGCTGCTTGACGACCTGGTGGTGGTGCTTGCGGGCGGCACGCCCTCCTACCGCGTGGGCCAGGCTGGCGGCGCGCTCGATCGCGCGGTCGAGGAACTCTGAGCGGCGATGGATTTCGCGCTGACCGAGGCCGGCCTGCTGATGCTGGGCGTGCTGTTCCTGGTGCTCGGGCTCGGCGTCTGGATCGGCATCGCGCTGATGCTGGTCGGGCTGTTCGGCATCGTCGGCCTGCCGCTGCTGAGCGACAGGTTCAGCATGTTCCCGGCCGAGAAGGTGATGGGCACCGCGGTCTGGCAGGCAACCGCCTCCTGGACGCTCGCGGCACTGCCGCTGTTCATCTGGATGGGCGAGATCCTGTTCCGCACCCGCCTCAGCGAGGACATGTTCAAGGGCCTGGCACCCTGGATGCGCCGCATCCCGGGCCGGCTGATGCATGTCAACGTGATCGGCTGCGGCATCTTCGCCGCGGTCTCCGGCAGCAGTGCCGCGACCGCGGCGACGATCGGCAGGATGAGCCTGCCGGCACTGCTTGCCCGCGGCTATCATGGGCCGATGGCGATCGGCAGCCTGGCCGGCGCCGGCACGCTGGGGCTGCTCATTCCGCCCAGCATCATCATGATCGTCTATGCGGTGGCGGCCGATGTTTCGATCGTGCGGCTGTTCATCGCCGGCGTGCTGCCCGGCATCATGCTGATGGCGCTGTTTTCCGGCTATATCGCGCTGTGGTCGGTGCTGCACCCCGACCTCACGCCGCCGCCGGAGCCGCGCATCCCGATCCTCCAGCGGATCCGCGATACCGGCAGCCTGCTGCCGGTGTCGCTGCTGATCGTGGCGGTGATGGGCAGCATCTATGCCGGCATCGCCACCGCGACCGAGGCGGCGGTGTTCGGCGTGGTCGGCGCGCTCGTGCTGTCGGCCTGGGGCGGCACGCTGACCTGGTCGAGTTTCCGCGAAAGCCTGATGGGCGCGGTGCGGCTTTCGTGCATGATCAACTTCATCCTCGCCGGCGCCGCGTTTCTCACGCAGGCGATGGCCTATACCGGCATTCCGGCGGCGATGGCGCGCTGGGTCGGCGCGCAGGGGCTCGACCCGTTCTCGATCATCGCCATGCTGACCGTTCTGTACATCATCCTGGGCTGCTTCATCGACGGCATCAGCATGATCGTGCTGACCACCAGCGTGGTGCTGCCGATCATCCACAGCGCCGGGTTCGACCTGATCTGGTTCGGCGTCTTCATCGTGCTGGTGGTCGAGATGGCGCAGATCACGCCGCCGGTGGGCTTCAACCTGTTCGTGCTGCAGGGCCTGACCGGCAAGAACATCTTCGCGGTGGCGAAGGACACATTCCCGTTCTTCGTGCTGATGTGCGTGGCGGTTGCGGTCGTGACGATCTTCCCCGGCATCGTCACCTGGCTGCCGGCGACGATGCTGGCGCCGCGCTGAGGGCTTCGCGCAGGCGTGCCGCCGCTCCTGCGAGGCGGCGGGGCGGGATGACGGCAGGCGCCGCGTAACGACCCCCGCCCGCCCTCCCGCCAGACGGGAGAGCCCGTCATCCTCCGTTCATCCGGCTGCCACTGCCCGTTCATCGCGCAGTCAGGCCCGGCCGGCTCCCGGCCGCGATACTGCCCGCACACGACCTGGCGCGGCGACCGGCGCCCGGTTCGTGGGCGCCACCGGCAGGGGCGCTGCGGAACTTGGCTGAAGCACGCAAAGACCACGCCCAGGACCAGCACGCCATGACCATGCTTTCCGTGATCCGGCCCGAGCTTGTCGTACGGTTCGCAATCGACGTGCTGGCGATGGCGATCCTGGTGTTCGGCCTCTACTACCGCCGCTACCGCGACAAGGAGCTCACGGCCGCTGCCGCGCTGTTCAACATCTTCGCCTTCGGGGTGCTGACCATCCTGGGCGCGGTCGAGTTCTCGGTGGCGGCGGGCTTCGGCCTGTTTGCCATCCTCGCCCTGTTCACGCTGCGTTCCGAGCCGATCACGAAGATCGAGATCGCCTATTTCTTCGGCGCGATCGCGCTCGCCGTGATCTCGGCGGTCAAGGGCACCGATCTCGCGTTTGTCGCGATCGTCGCGGGCCTGGTCGTGGTCGGCGCCTGGCTGGTCGACCACCCGAAGATTCTCGCCTCCGTCGATGGCATCAGGATCACGCTCGACAAGATCGACCACGGCGCCCTTTCCGACCCGGTGCGGATGAAGGCCGAGCTGTCGAAGCGGCTGGGTGTCAGCGTGATGTCCTATCAGATCACCGCGCTCGATTACGTCAGCGACATGGCGCGGATCAACGTCTTCTACCGCAAGTAGCCAGCGAAAGGGTGGCCGGACCATGGATCCGCGCATCGCCGAAGGCCTCTCCCGATTCGAGTCGATCAGCCTCGATGCCCTGAACCGGCGGGCCGCGATGCTGGAACGGCTGGACCGGAAATACATCGTCCCCGCCGCGCGGCTGCGCCCGGCACTCGATGCGCTGCGCGAGGGCTTCGACGTGCTGGAGATCGGCGGCAGGCGCGCCTTCACCTATGCCACGCGCTATTTCGACGATGCCGACCAGCGCGCCTACTACGACCACCATCAGGGGCGGCGCAAGCGCTGCAAGGTGCGGGTCCGCAACTACGTCGATGCGGGCTTCACCTATCTGGAGGTGAAGCTCAAGGACAAGCGCGACGTGACCGTGAAGAAGCGGCTGCGGCTCGCAGGCCCGCTCGAGGTCCTGGACGAGGCCTGCACCCGCTTCATCGACCGCTGCCACGCCGAACTCTATGGCGCGCCGTTCGCCCGGCTGCTGAGCCCGGTGATCGCGATGCGCTACGAGCGGATCACGCTGGTCGCGAGGCAGGGCGGCGAGCGCATGACGATCGATACGCGGCTCGATTTCGCCACGGACGGCCAGGCCCGCGAGGTGCCGCCCGAACTCTCGATCGTCGAGACCAAGTCGGCCCGCGGCAACGGGGCGGCGGATGCCGTGCTGCGCGGCCTGCATCTGCATCCGACCCGGCGCTGCTCGAAATACTGCATCGGCATGGCAGCGCTCGGCCAGGTCGAACGCGCCAACCGCTTCCTGCCGGCGCTGCGGCGGCTCTGCCTGGCCGGCCCGACGATGCTGCCTCTCGCGGCGGCGAGCCTGAACGCGGCCTGAGCATCGCCCCGGGGATCGGTGAGGATGATCGGCAAGGATCTCGCCATGGAGTCGTTCGCTCCTGCCGGCTTTCCGGCGTGCGCAGGGGAAGGTGTCGTCAGGTTCGATCGCGCGCTCGCGGCGCGGCTGATCCTTGCGATCGCCTTCCTGGTGGCGGCCGCCGCCTATCCCATCGTGCGGTATGGCGGCGATGCCCCGATGCTGGTCCTGGCCGCCCTGGTCGGCGGCTACATGGCGCTCAACATCGGCGCCAACGACGTCGCCAACAATGTCGGGCCGACCGTCGGCGCGCGGGCGATGCCGATCACGGCGGCGCTGGTGATGGCAGCGCTGGGCGAGGTGGCGGGCGCGCTGATCGCCGGCGGCGAAGTGGTCGGAACGATCCGCTCGGGCATCATCGAGCCCTCGCTGATCCCCTCGCCAGAGGCCTATGTGTGGGTGATGATGGCAGCCCTTCTGGCGGCGGCGATCTGGCTCAACCTCGCCACCGCGCTGGGCGCGCCGGTTTCCACCACCCATGCGATCGTCGGCGGCGTCCTTGGCGCCGGCGTCGCGGCGGCGGGTTCGGGTGTGGTCGATTGGGGTGTGATGGGCAACATCGCGCTCTCCTGGGTGATCTCGCCGCTGTTCGGCGCGGCGATGGCCGCTGCCCTCCTGTATGGCGCCAAGCGCGGCATCACCTACCAGCCCGACCTGATCATGGCGGCGCGGCGGGGGGTGCCGCTGCTCGCGGCGGCGATGGCCTGGGTGTTCACCACCTACCTGCTGCTGGAGGGGCTGGCGAAGGTCGTTCCGGTATCCCCGGTCGCGGCCGCGGCCGGCGGGCTGTTGGCCGGCGCGGCGGTCTGGGCGGTGATGCGGGTGCACGTCCGGCGTCGCGCGGCGACGCTCGAGAATTCCAAGGCAGGGGTGAACCGCCTGCTCGGCGTGCCGCTGATCCTGGCCGCGGCCGCGCTTTCCTTCGCCCATGGCTCGAACGATGTCGCCAACGCGATCGGCCCGCTGGCCGGGATCGTCGATGCGCTGTCGTCGGGCGCGTTCCACGGCGAGGCAGCAGTGCCCATGTGGGTGATGCTGCTCGGCGCCTTCGGGCTTGCGATCGGCCTGCTGACCTTCGGCCCGCGCGTGATCCGCACGGTCGGCGCCGAACTGACCGCGCTCGATGCGCTGCGCGCCTACTGCATCGCGATGTCGGCCGCGCTGACGGTGATCGTCGCGAGCCACCTCGGCATGCCGATCTCGACCACGCACGTCACGGTGGGTGCGATCCTTGGCGTGGGCTATCTGCGCGAGGTGCTGAAGGCGCGCCATGCAGCGGTCATCGCGGCAATCCGCGCGAGCCACGCCGCGGACGACCACGCCGGGTCGGAGGCGTTCATCGCCCGCTTCCACGCCGTTCCGTTCGGGCAGCGCAAGGCGATGCTGGCCCGGCTGCAGGCATGCAACGGCGCCGGCGGATCGGCGGCGCCCGGCACGGCCCGGCGGCGGATGCCGGTCTGCCCCGGCGCGTGCGAGATCGTGAACCGCAGGCTGATGCTCCGGATCTTCGCGGCCTGGGTGATCACGGTGCCGGCAACCGCGCTGGTGGCCAACCTGGTGTTCTATACTCTGCGCGGCATGCTGCTGCCATGATCGCTCGCCGCCGCCAGCCCGTCATTCGCGCGCCGTAACCCCCGAAGACCCGCCCATGCGTCTCAGCGTCCTCCTGTCACGGTTCGCCTTCGGTCTGCTGGTCCTCACCGCCACCTCGATGGGGCTCGCATGGTGGTCGACCAGCCGCAACGCATGGATGATCGAACGGATCCACTGGGCGCATAACTCGCTGGAGGAGCATCTGAACCTGCGCGCGAACGTGGCCGACCTGTTCAAGCAGTATTCCGACATGCTGCTGGTCGGCGAACGCGACAGCGGCCAGCTCAGGACCCAGCTGAAGGCCGCGATCTGGGAGAATCTGCGCATGATCCGCCTGGCCGTGGCCAGGGAGATCGAACTCGTCGGCCAGGAGGAGACCCCCGAGCTCGACGATCTCGCCAGGCTGGAACTGACCTTGCGCCAGCAGATCGCCGACATGGAATGGCAGATCGCGCTGCCCGCCGCGGCCCGCGATACCGAGAAACTGGCGCACATCCTCGACGAGGGGATCGACCGCGAGCTCGCGGGCCAGATCGACAGGACGATCGGCCAGGAAGCCGAGGAGGTGCGCGAGACCGAGGAGGAGGCCGGCGAACAGACGGTACTGCTGCGGCGCCTGCTGCTGGGGCTGTTGCTGCTGACCGCGCTGGGCACGGCGAGCCTGCTGCTGGTCTGGCGCAACGTGATGGCACGGCCGATCGCGCAGCTGCGCGACGGCGTGCGCGAACTGTCGCAGGGAAACTACGGCCATCGCGTGCAGCTTCGGGGGCGGTCGGAGATCGCCGAGGTCGCCGCCGTGCTGAACGAGCTGGCGGCACGTGTCGAGGGGCGGGAACGCTCCCTTTCCGAACAGAATGCGACGCTGGAGGCAGCGGTCAGCGAGCGCACAGCCGATCTTGCCCGCCTGCTCGACGATGCCAGGGCGCAGGAGGAGGCGCGCCGCCAGATGCTGGCCGATGTCAGTCACGAATTGCGCACCCCGCTGACCATCATCATCGGCGAGAGCGATGTCGCGCTGCGCGGTGCCGACAAGCCGCCCGAGGTGTACCGCGAGGCGCTTGCACGCACGCGCGAGGCGGCCGCCCGGACCACGCTGCTGGTCGAGGACCTGCTGTTCATGGCCCGCAACGAAGCGGGGCGCCCGCGCCTGAAATTCGACAGTTTCGACCTGCGCGCGCTGGTGGAACAGACCGTCGGGATGATCCGTTCCGGCCTGGCTGTGGATACCGACCTGAAGGCGAGCCCGATCCAGGCTGATCGCAACCGCATCCGCCAGGCCGTGACCGCGCTCGTTCAGAACGCGGAACTTTATGGCGGGCCGAACATCTGCCTGCGGCTGCTGAGGACACCGCACGGCTACCAGGTGCAGGTGGAGGATGACGGGCCGGGCCTCTCGACGGAGGAGCGCAAGCGGGCCTTCACCCGGTTCTTCCGCGGATCGAACGCAACCGAGCGTGACGCCGGGGGAAGCGGCCTCGGCCTGCCGATCGTGCGCGCGATCGCCGAGGCGCATGGCGGCGGCGCCTGGCTGGAAGCCCGTCCCGGCGGTGGCACCCGCGCCGTGCTCGACCTGCCGCAGGCGCCGGAACGGCGCAAGGAGGTCGCATGAACCTGCTGCTGGTCGAGGACGAGACGAGGCTTGCCGATTTCCTGCGCCGCGGGCTGAAGGCAGAGGGCTGGACCGTCGAGCATGCCCCCGATGGCGAAGCCGCCCTGCAGGCGATGAGCACCGGCCAGTACGACGTACTGCTGCTCGATCTGATGCTGCCGGGCATTTCCGGCCAGGAGGTCTGCCGGCGGCTCCGCGCGCGCGGCAACCGCACGCCGATCCTGATGCTGACGGCGCTCGATGGCACCGAGGCGTGCGTTGCCGGGCTGCGGATGGGGGCGGACGACTACATGACCAAGCCGTTCGATTTCGAGGAGCTGCTGGCCCGGATCGAGGCATTGCATCGCCGCCAGGGTGACCGCGCGCCGGACGATGTCGGGCACGACAGCGGCATCCGCTTCGATGCCGAGGGGCTCCGCGTATTCGTCGACGGGTCGGAAGTCGACCTGTCGGTCAAGGAGCGCGATGTGATGGTGCTGTTCCTGGCCAACCCCGACCGCGCGCTGTCGCGCGAGCGGATCCTGAACGCGGTGTGGGGCATCCAGGAAGATCCCCTCACCAACGTGGTCGATGTCTATATCGGCCGGCTGCGCCGCAAGATCGCGCCCTATGGCACCCGCATCGTGACCCTGCGTGGTGCCGGGTATCGTTACGATTCGATGAAGGGAC
>JADYYZ010000094.1 GCA_020853405.1 Acetobacteraceae bacterium | reverse complement strand
GTGCTGCGCGACGGGCGCGCGATCGCTGCGTGGCCGCTTTCGGTGGTGCCCGACCTGCCGCCGCTGGTGGCGCACGCGGTGCCGCCGGCGCGCGTGCGCGACAGCCGCGCGGTACGGATGGAATACGAGGCCAGCGACGATTTCGGCCTGGCCGCGGTGCAGGCCGAGCTCAGGCTGGAAGCCCGCCCCGACGCGCCGCCGATCGTGCTCGACCTGCCGCTGCCGGCCGGCGCGCCGCGCCGCGCCCGCGGCCCGGGTGGCGCCGACCTGACCGCCCACCCCTGGGCCGGCCTCCCGGTGCTGGTGCGGCTGGTGGCACGCGACGGCAAGGACCAGCAGGGGCAAAGTGCCGAGGCGCGGCTGGTGCTGCCGGAACGCAGCTTCACCCATCCGGTCGCGCGGGCGCTGATCGCGGTGCGCCGCCAGCTCAGCCTGACGCCGGGTGACCGGCCGACCGCGCTGCGCGACCTCGACCGCATCTCGCGCGAGGGCGATGCGTTCGACAACGACCTCTCGGTCTTTCTGGCACTTCGGGTCGCGCGCGCACGCCTGATGCGCGATCGCCGGCCCGAAGCGGTCGGCGAGGTGCAGGAGATTCTCTGGGAGGTCGCGATCCGGCTGGAGGAAAGCACGGCCGAGCGCACCGAGCGCGCGATGAACGCGCTGCGCGAGGAGATCCGCCGGCTGCTCGACCAGGCGCGCCGCGGCGAGCAGATCGACCGCGCGGAGCTCGACCGGCTGATGCGCGAGCTGGCCGAGGCGGTGCAGCGCCACCTGGAGGCGCTGGCCGAGCGGCTGGAGCGCGAGGGGCGGGTCGATGACAGCGAACGCAACCCCGAGGATCGCGTGATCGACCAGCGCGACCTGGCGCGGATGATGGAGCGCATGCGCGAGGCAGCGCGCCAGGACCGCATGGCCGACGCCCAGCGCCAGCTGGAACAGCTCGAACGCATGCTTGAACAGCTGCGCGAGGGACGGCTTTCGCGCCAGGAAAGCCCGGAGCGCCAGCAGCGCCGCCAGCAGGGCCAGACCGCGATGGGCGCGCTGAACGACATGATCCAGCGCCAGGGTTCGCTGATGGACCGCGGCAACCAGCGCGAGCAGGAACGGCTGTCCGACCAGCAGCGCCGCCCGAACCCGCGCGACTATCAGGCCCAGCAGCAGGCGCGCGAACGCGACGCCGAGCGCGAGCAGCGCGCGCGAGCGGGGCGCAGCACCGACCAGCGCCAGCAGCAGGCGCTGCGCCGGGCGCTGGGCGAGGTGATGCAGCAGTTCGGCGATGCCACCGGCGAGGTGCCGGAACCCCTCGGCCGCGCCGACCAGGAGATGCGCGGCGCCGCCGAGGCGCTCGGCCGCGGTGACGAGGCAGGCACCCAGGCCGCCCAGCAGCGCGCCCTCGATGCGCTGCAGGAAGGCAGCCGCCAGATGCAGCAGCAGATGGCGCGCCAGTTCGGCCGCCAGCCTCAGCGTGCCCAGCAGCCCGGCGACGAACAGGGCGAAGGCGAGGGCGAAGGCGAGGGCGAGGGAGACCGCAACGGCTTCCAGGGCGGCGATCGCGACGGCGAGGGCCGCCAGCGCGCCCAGGGGCGCGACCCGTTCGGCAGGCCGCAGGCCGACGAGACCGGCAGCGCCGACGAAGGCAGCGACGTGCGCGTTCCCGACGAGATGGAGCGGCAGCGCACGCGCGCGATCCAGCAGGAACTGCGCCGTCGCCTGGGCGAGCGCGACCGGCCGCAGCTCGAACTCGACTACATCGACCGCCTGCTGCGCCGCTTCTGAGCGCGGCCGGCCCGCGGCTTGAAGCCGCGGGCAGTGCCCGATATGTCAGGCAGATCGTGCCGCAGTTCCGGACCAGGCCAGCATGACCGATGCCCCCTCACCCGACCGCCGCGCCGCCGATCCGGGCGAGGCTTGGCTTGCCGCGCTGGAGCGGCGCCGGTCGATCGACCCAGATTTCCTGGGCGAGCCTGGCCCGACGCCCGATCAGACCGCGCGCCTGCTGAAGATCGCTGCCCGCGTGCCCGATCACGGCACCATGGAACCCTGGCGCTTCATCCTGCTTTCCGGCAGCGCGCGCGAGACGGCATCGGGCCGGATCGCCGCCGCCTATCGCGAGGCGCTGGCGACCGACATGGCGGATTTCGCCCGGGAGCGGCCGGAGAAGGCGGAACGCCAGCTGGAGAAACTGCCGCGGGTGTTTTCCCGGGCGCCGCTGGTGGTGGTGGTGGTCAGCCGCGCCGACCCCGCCGCCAGGCACCCCGAGATCGAACAGAAACTGAGCGCCGGTGCGGTCTGCCAGAACCTGATCGTGGCGGCAACCGCGATGGGCTTCGGCGCCGACTGGTTGACCGGCTGGCCCGCCTATGACGTGCGGGCGCACGCGATCCTGGGGCTGGCGGCGCAGGAATCGGTCGCGGGCTTCGTGCATATCGGCACCATCCTGCGCAGTGCGCCGGAACGCCGCCGCCCCGACATGGCCGCGATCACCACCAGCTGGGTGGGCTGAGGGCAGGCGCCGCCGGGCGTCCAGGGACGGGGCGGCTTCGCCGAACCGCCGCGCGACGGCCGGTGCGCACGGCGCGACCACTGGTTGATTGACCCCCCACCCATTTTGCCCTTTGATCAGGGTGGCCCGGACCGGGGGGGTGCCATGTTCGACTGGATCGGGCGACAGATCGCGGACGGCTGGGAAACCCTGCAGGGCGTCATTCTTTCCCCGTCGCCCGACCCCGATCTGGATGAAGAGGCGCAGGCGGCGATCCGCAAGCAGGCGGTCACGATCTGGCTGATCGGCAAGGTCCAGGCCGGCAAATCCTCGATCATCCGCGAATTGGCCGGCAGCACCGACGCCGAGGTCGGCAACGGCTTCCGGCCCTGTACGCGAACCACCGCGCTGTTCGGGTTTCCGCCCGACGCACCGATCCTGCGCTTTCTCGACACGCGCGGATTTGGCGAGGCCGGCTACGACCCGGCCGAGGACATCGCGACCTGCCTGCCCGAGGCCGATCTGGTGATGGCGGTGATCCGCGCCGACGACCATGCCACCGAGGGACTTCGCGGCGTGCTGAAGGAGGTGCGGGCGAAAAAACCGGAAGCGCCCTTCGTCATCGCGCAGACCTGCCTGCATAAACTCTACCCGCATCCGCCGCGTCACCCGGATGCCTATCCCTGGACGGGAACCGGGCTCGATGACGCCAACCCCTCGATTCCCGAGCGATTGCGCCGGTCACTGGCAGCGCAGCGCGCATCGTTCGCGCTGGTCACCGCGCCGGGACTCGCGCGCTTCGTGCCGTTGGATTTCACCCTGCCCGAGGACGATCTGCCGCCGCCCGGCTTCGGCCGGCCGGCACTGATCGACGCGATCGAGGCTACCGCACCCGCGGCCTTCGGCGCATCATTGGCAGCCGCCCTGCGTGCGGTGGACGAGGCCAGAACAGGCGGTGCCCGCGCGCACATTCTCGGCTACGCCTTCGCCGCGGCCGCGGTGGGCGCGGTGCCGGCGGTGGGGGCGGCCGGGCTTCCCGTGGTGCAGGGCAAGATGCTGCACAGCCTGAGTGGGATCTTTGGCGTCGCGTTCGAATGGTGGACGTTTGCCGAGATCCTCGGGAGCCTCGGTACAACTGTGGTGGTGCGCGAGGGTGGTCTGTTCCTGGTACGGGAACTGGCGAAACTCATCCCCGTCTATGGGCAGACAGCCGGTGCCGCCCTGGCGGCCGCCGCCGACTTCGCCATCACCTACGCGCTCGGCGAAGCGGCATGCGTGTACCTGCTCCAGCAGCGCGACGGCCGCCGAGACCCGGATGAAGTGGCCGCGCGCTTCAACGCTGCCCTGGCCGAAGCGGCGACGATCTGGCGCAGGAAAGCCGAGGAATGACCAGACTGGACGGGCGCCGCCTGATGGCGGCCGCGCTGCTGGTCGTACTGCCGGTGGCGGTGCTGCTGCCGCTTGGGCTCGCGCTGCTTTGGATCAAGGGCTGGTGGCTCTGGTGGCTTGGCGCGGCAGCACTGTGCACGGCAGCGGCGTACCTGGCGTTGCGGACCACGCGCCCCGCGCTCCGGGCGCCAGCCGCGCCGGCAGACTGGGAAACCATCGGGAAGCCCGATCCGGAATGGACCCCGCGGGAGCGCGAGGCCTGGGATCGCATCGTGCTTCCCCGCGCAAAGGCTGCCTCGCCGGAGATCCTGTACGACGGGCAGGCAGCACTCGCGCTGGCCCAGGAACTCGCCGAGGAGGTGGCGGCAACGCTTCGGCCGGGCGCAACCGGCGGGATCTGGGCGTTCACCGTGCCGGAGGCGCTGGCGCTCACCGAAGCGGTGGCGGGGCGCCTGCGCGCCAACCCGGTGGTTCGCTTCTCGAGGTACGGGACGGTCGGGCAGGCGCTGGCCGCATACGGATGGTTGCCGGCAATCCGGCGCCACGCCGCCACCGCCCAGGATGCGTACGACATGTACCGCCTCGTCCGGCCCGCGTTCAACCCGCTTGGTGCAATTCTGGCCGAGCTGCGCGGAAGGCTTCTCGTCGCTGCCGCAAGACTTGCCCACGACGAAATGGCGGGGGTGGTCGTGGGTGCGCTGGTGCTGGAGTTCGGCCGCGGCGCGATCGACCTCTATGGCGGGCGACTGGCGATCGACGCTGCCGACGCAGCGCGCGCAACCAGTACTGCGACGGGGGCGGAAGACGCTCGCCCGCCGTTGCCCGCGGAACCGCCGCGCATCCTGCTCGCCGGCCAGATCAACGCCGGCAAGTCGAGCCTGGTCAACGCGCTGATCAGGGGCGAGATCGGCGC
>JADYYZ010000093.1 GCA_020853405.1 Acetobacteraceae bacterium | reverse complement strand
TTCGTCATGCTGGTCGAGATTCTGCCGAACGCGCGGGCACCGCTGATCGTCGATTTCTGCATGCGCATGGGCTACACGATCATCGCGATCGGCTCGCTCGGGTTCCTCGGCCTCGGGCTGCGCCCGCCCGACCCCGACTGGGGCGGCATGGTGCGCGAGGCGACGCCACTGCTGACCGTCTATCCGCACATGGCGCTGTTTCCGGCGGCGGCGATCCTGTCGCTGGTGCTTGGCTTCAACCTGGTCGCCGACGGGCTGCAGGAGCTCGGCGATGGCCGCTGAGTCCGACATCGTGCTGGAGGCCGACGGGCTCGAAGTGCGCTACGCCGCCGATGGCGCCGACGTGCTCGCCGTCGCAGACGTGTCGTTCAGGCTGCGGCGGGGCGAGTGCCTTGGCCTTGTCGGCGAATCCGGCTGCGGCAAGTCGAGCGTGGCGATGGCGGTGATGCGCCACCTGGGCGCGCGCGGCCGCATTTCGTCCGGGTGCATAAGGTTCCACGGCCAGGACATGGCGGGCCTTTCGCCCGCGGCGCTGCGCGCCGTCCGCGGCAAGCGCATCGCCATGATCTACCAGGATTCGCAGTCGGCGCTGAACCCGACCTTGCGGATCGGCGCGCAGCTCCGCGAGGTGCTGGCAGAGCTGCCGGGCGCCGAGGCGGGCGCGATCGCGCAGCGGATCACCGAGATGCTGCGCGCGGTCGGCATCGCCGATCCCGACGGCGTGCTGGGTCGCTATCCGCACCAGCTCTCGGGCGGCCAGCAGCAGCGGGTGGTGATCGCCATGGCGTTCCTGGCGGAACCCGACCTGCTGATCCTGGACGAGCCGACCACCGCGCTCGACCTCACGATCGAGGCACAGGTGGTCGAGCTGCTGGCCAGGATGCGCGACGCACACCGCACGACGATGCTGTTCATCTCGCACAATCTGGGCCTCGTGCGCCGGCTCAGCGACCGGCTGGCGGTGATGTATGCGGGCCAGATCATCGAGACGGGCGCGACCGGCGACGTACTCGATGCGCCGCGCCATCCCTATACGCAGGGTCTGCTCGGCTGCATCCCGCGACTTGATCGCGGCCACGCCGATTATCGGCTGGAATCGATTCCCGGCCAGGTGCCCCGCCTGCACGACGCCCCCGCGCGCTGCGCGTTCCTCGAGCGCTGCCGGCACGCGCGGGCCGGCATCTGCGACCGGCCGATACCGCTGCGGGGCGAGGGCGATGGCAGGATGCTGCGCTGCGCCCGCTGGCCGGACCTCGACCCGATGCCGGATGCGCCAGGCGCGGCGGCGCACGCGTCGGTGCCCATGGGGCGGGATGGCGCGCCGGTGCTGGTGCTCGACCAGGTTTCCCGCATCTACGAAGTGCGGCGTTTCCTGGGGCTTGGCAAGGCGATCCGGGTCGGTGCCAACCGCTCGGTCAGCCTCACGCTCGGCCCGGGCGAGACACTCGGCGTGGTCGGCGAATCGGGCAGCGGAAAATCGACGCTCGCGCGGCTGGTGATGGGCCTCGATCTGCCGTCCGGCGGGCACATCACGGTGCTTGGCGACGACGTTACCGGGGTCGTGGTGGAGCGGCGCAGCGCCGGCACGGTTCGCGGCGTGCAGATGGTGTTCCAGAATCCTGACAGCACGCTCAACCCCGCGCATACGGTCGGCTTCATCCTCGGCCGCGCGGTCAGCCGGCTGGGCAGCACCGCCGGCCGACGCCAGCGCGAGGCGGAGATCGACCGCCTGCTCGAGCTGGTGCGCCTGCCGCGCGAGGTGAAGCGGATGTCGGCGGCAAGCCTTTCCGGCGGCCAGAAGCAGCGCGTGGCGGTGGCACGCGCGTTTGCCGGCCGACCCCGCCTGGTGGTCGCCGACGAGCCGACCTCGGCGCTGGACACCTCGGTCAAGACAGCGATCCTGGAACTGCTGCTGGCAGCGCAGCGGGAGTCGGACACCGCGCTGATCTTCATCTCGCATGATCTTCGGGTGGTGCGCTACATGGCCGACCGCGTCGGGGTGATGTATGCCGGGCGGATCATCGAGATGGGCAGCGCCGATGCGCTGTTCGCCGCCCCCTGCCACCCTTATTTCGCTGCCCTGCTCGCAACGCTCCGCCACGCCGAGAAGGCGCAGGCCGCGCCGCTGCCCGAAGACCCCGCCGCCGGGAACGGCGCGGGCTGCGCCTACGCGCCGCGCTGCCCGCTCGCGATCGCAGGCGTCTGTGATCGCCTGCCGCCGCCTTCGCAGGCGCCGGCGCCGGGCCGCGTCGTGTTCTGCCACCAGCCGGCGGCGATGCTGCTTGCCCTACATGCGGCCGGCGCGGGAGCACGGGCGCCCGCCGCCGCGCCCGCCCACGGCAGTGGAACCCAGGCATGAAGATCGAACGCGCCGACATCTACATTGCGCCGACCGGCAACCGCCGCGCCGTGCTGCTGGAGCTGACCACCGACCGGGGGATTACCGGCATCGGCGAGGCGGGGGTTGCCTACGGCATCGGCCAGCACGCGGCTGCCGAGATGCTGCGCGCCATGATCGGGCGACACGTGCTGGGTCGCGACGCGCGGCGCATCGGCGCGATCTGGAACGACCTCTATGACCTCTCCTTCTGGACCCGCAACGGTGGCGCTATCTGCTACGCCGCGCTGAGCGCGATCGAGCACGCGCTGTGGGACATCAAGGGCAAGGCGCTGTCGGCCCCGGTGCACGAGCTGCTGGGTGGGGCGATGCGCGACGAGCTGCTGGTCTACGCCAATGGCTGGTGGGTGGGGTGCGACACGCCGGAGGAGTTCGCACGGGCCGGCGCGGCCACCGTGGCGCGCGGATTCTCCGGCCTGAAACTCTATCCGCTCGGGCTTGCCGATCCGGTCACGGTGGTGCGCCACCCCACCCTTCGCAGCCTCGATTCGCGCGTCGTGCCGCTGGTCTGCGACCGGGTCGCGGCGCTGCGCGAGGCGGTCGGCCCCGACATCGGGATCATGCTGGATTTCGGCGGCGGGCTCACGACCGACCAGGTGCTGCGCATCTGCCGGCGCCTGGAGCCGTTCGACGTGCTGTTCATCGAGGAAGCGGTCGATCCCTCCGCGCCGGACGCGATGGCGGCGGTCGCCGCCGGCACCACGATCGCGATGGCCGCGGGCGAGCGCTGCTTCGGACGCGCCGCCTTCGACCGGCTGCTGCAATGCGGCGTGCGCATCGCCCAGCCCGACATCTGCAACACCGGCGGCCTGCTGGAAGCCAGGATGATCGCCGGCATGGCCGAGGCCAGGAACGTGCGCGTCGCGCCCCACAATTACGGCAGCACGCTGGCGAGCGCGATCACCGCCCAGCTGTCGGCCGCGATCCCCAACTTCATGGTCCTGGAATTCTTCCCCGACTACGACCGCGAGCCAGGCTATCTGGAAGTGCTGGAGAACCCGCTCGAACCGCAGCTTCGCAACGGCAGGGTGCCGGTTCCCGCGGCACCTGGCCTGGGTGTCGCGCTCGATCGCACGGCCCTTGCCCCCCACCATCACGCCGCCTGCGTCGCGGGCCGGCCGCCAGGGAGACAGAGTGAATGCAGATGATCGATGCCGCGCGGGTGCACGCGCTGCTGTCCTACGACGGCCTGATCGAGGCGCTGCGCAAGGCGCACCTGGGCACGATGCCGACGATGTCGGACCGCCACATCTATGAACAGCCGCACCCGGACGGCCAGCCCGACATCCTCATCGTGCTGCCCGCCTGGCAGGCGGGCGAGGGAATGCTGACCAAGATCGTCACCTCGTTCCCGCGCAACCAGGCGCTGCACGGCCTGCCGACGGTGAATTCGCTCTATGTCTTCCTCGACGGCAGCACCGGCGTGCCCGAAGCGGTGATTGACGGCGAGGCGATGATCTTCCGCAAGACCTCCGCCGATTCCGCGCTGGGGGCAAGCATCCTTGCCCGCAAGGATGCCCGGACGCTGCTGATGGCGGGTGCCGGCAAGCTCGCCCCCTACCTCGTGCGCGCGCATTGCAGCGTCCGCCCCTCGATCGAGGAGGTCCTGGTCTGGAACCGCACCGCCGCGCGCGCCGAGGCACTCGCCGCGACGCTTGCGGCCGAGGGGTTTGCCGCACGCGCGGTCGCCGACCTCGACCAGGCCGTGTCGCAGGCCGATATCATCTCCAGCGCGACCATGGCGGAAGCGCCGATCATCAGGGGGCGCCACTTGAAGCCCGGCACGCATGTCGATCTGGTCGGTTCCTTTACGCCGGCGATGCGCGAGGCGGACGACGACGTGCTGCGGCGAAGCAGCATCTTCGTCGATCACCGCCAGACCACGCGCCGGTCGGGTGAATTCCTCGGCCCCTTCGAGCGGGGGGTGATCAGCCCGGCGGATGTGAGGGCCGACCTGTTCGACCTGTGCCAGGGAAAGGCCGCGGGCAGGACTTCCGCGACACAGATCACGATGATGAAGAACGGCGGCGGCAGCCACATCGACTACTTCGTCGCAAAGTACACCGTGGACATGCACAGGTCCCGCCCGTAGCAGCCGGGTGCGGTTTGGCGGCCGGCGCCTGCCCGCCTATCCTGCGCCCCTTCCCCCTGTCTTTCCCCCAAGCCAGCGAGTCGCGCTCCATGCCCCGCCCCGCCGCAAAGGCAGAAGACCCCTTTCTTGCCAAGGCCAGGCGCCTGCTGCGCCGGCACCCGCTGATCGACGGGCATAACGACCTGCCCTGGGTGATCCGCAACGCCGCCGGCGGCGACGTCGCTGCCTTCGACCTCGCGCGCGAGCATCCTGAAACCGACACCGATATCCCGCGCCTGAAGCAAGGCCAGGTCGCCGCCCAGCTGTTCGCTGCCTACCTGCCGACGAAGACCGCCCATCCTGCCCGCGAGATGCTTGCCCAGATCGACCTCGCGCGGCGCATCATCGGCGAACACCCGGAAACCTTCGTGCACGCAACCCGCCCCGCCGATGTGCTGCGCGCGCAGAAAAGCGACCGGATCGCGGTCTTCGTCACGGTGGAGAACGGGGTCGGGCTGGAGAACAGCATCGCGCCGCTGCGGATCTGGCACGCCGCCGGGGTGCGGGTGTTCACGCTCTGCCACAACGAGACGCTGGACTGGATCGATTCCGCGACCGACACGCCGCGCCACAACGGGCTTGCCGATTTCGGCCGCGCGGTCGTGCAGGAATGCAACCGCATCGGCATGCTGATCGACCTTGCGCACGTGGCGCCGCCGGCCATGCACCACGTGCTGGACACCACACGCGCACCCGTCGTGTGGTCGCACAGCAACGCCGCGGCACTCTGCCAGGCCAGGCGCAACGTGCCCGACGACGTGCTTGACCGGGTGCGTGAAAATGGCGGGGTGGTGATGGCCACCTTTGTGCCACGCTTCCTGTCCGACCAGCCGATCGCGACCGTGCGGCGCAAGGGCGCCTCGGAAGCGGCACTCGGCACGCGCGCGGAGGCCGATGCCCCGGCCAGCGGCCTCGGCCTGATGTGCGACCATCTTGCTTATCTGCGCGAGCGCGTGGGCGAGGATCATGTCGGCATCGGCAGCGACTTCTATGGCGGCGACACGCCGGTCGGGCTTGCCGATGCGAGCTGTTTTCCCGTGCTGTTCGCCGAGCTGCTGCGCCGCGGCTGGAAGGAGCCGCAACTGGCCAAACTGGCCGGCGGCAACCTGCTTCGCGTGCTGGCGCGGGTGCAGCGCATCGGCAAGCGCCTGGGCGGGCAGGAGGCGCCGCGGCTCGACGTGATGGGGACGCCAGGCACAGGCCAGGGATGACCCGGCAAGCCGCCCCGCTTCCCCCCGCCGGTCGCCCTGTGGCATGGTTGGCCGCTGATCAACGGAAAGGATTCGCATGCGTGCACTGATCGCTGGCGCCGTGCTCGGCGCCTCGTCTGCGCTGGCCCTCGCGCCGCCCCTATCGGCCCAGACCAGCCCGCCGCCGGCGCCCGCGCAGGAGAGCGCGCGCACGGCCGATATCCGCAACGCCGGCGAGCTCGCGCGCATCTGCGCGGCCGAGGCCAATACAGCCACCGCGCAGTATTACGAGTATGGCTACTGCTTCGGCTTCGCGTCGGGGGCGCTCGGCTATCATCGTGCGATCACCCCGACCAACGCCCCACCCCTGTTCTGCGCGCCCGACCCGCCGCCGAGCTTCGAAACCCTGCGCGGCCAGTATGTCGGCTGGGTGAATTCGGCCGCCGCCAACCAGTCGATGCGCGCGGTCGACAGCGTGTTTGCGTTCCTGCGCGCCACCTACCCCTGCCCGACGCCGCCGCCGGCACGGGCGCCGGCGCGGCGGCGCTGAGCCCGAGAGGACCGATCATGACCCGTAAGCTTTCCATCGCCGCCGTCGCCGCCGTCGCCCTGCTCGGGATGGCGGGCTGCGCCGACACCGACCCGACGCTCCGCCGCACCGGCATCGGTGCCGGCGGCGGCGCGCTGGCCGGTGCGGCGATCGGCAGTTTCAGCGGCAACATGGGCATGGGCGCCCTGGTCGGCGCCGGTGTCGGCGCCGCCGGCGGGCTGCTGTGGGACTATCACCAGCGCTCGCAGCAGCAGGCCTATCAGCGCGGCCGGGCCAGCGCGCAGCAGCAGTAGCAGCACCCGCCCGCCGCGCAGTGACCCCGCGCAACCCGGATTTCGCGCAGGCGGTCCGGGCGAGTTTCGGCCGGCAAGGCGCGATGGCCCACCTGGGCACGCGCCTGGTTCGGGTCGAGCCGGGACTCTGTGTGCTGGAACAGCCGTTCGGCCCGCCGGTGGCCCAGCAGCAGGGCCTGTTCCACGGCGGCATGATCGCCGCTGTCGTCGATGTCGCCGGCGGCTATGCGGCGCTGTCGATGGCGGAAGCCGGCCAGGAGGCGCTGACCGTCGAATACAAGCTCAGCTTCCTGTCGCCGGCGCGGGGCGAGCTGCTGGTCGCCACCGGCCGCGTGCTGCGGGCCGGCCGCACCCTGATCGTGACCCGGATCGATGCCGAGGTGCTGGGCGATGGACAGATGAAACTCTGCGCCACCGCCTTGCAGACGATCATGCCGGTGGTCCCGTTCGCCGATCGCAGTCCGGCGTGAACGTGCGGCGGGCCGATGCGGGCGACATCCCGGCGCTGGTCGCGCTGCTTGGCCAGCTGTTCGCCATCGAGGACGAGTTCGCCTTCGATGAAGCGGTCCAGGCGCGCGGGCTTCGGCTGCTGCTGGCCGAACCGCGCGCCGCCGCCTTTGTCGCCGAGCGGGACGGCCGGGTGATCGGGATGGCGAGCGCGCAGCTGCTGGTCAGTACCGCCCGCGGCGGCACGGTGGCGACCATCGAGGATGTGATCGTCGACCACGCGACGCGCGGCGGCGGGATCGGCCGGGCGCTGCTGGAAGCGGCCGAGGCATGGGCGCGGGCGCAGGGTGCCTTGCGCCTGCAATTGCTGGCCGACCGCGAGAACCCGGGCGCCCTCGATTTCTACCATCGCCTGGAATTCGGCCGCACCCGCATGGTCTGGCTGGTGCGCCAGCTGGGCTGAAGCTGGGCTGACCGGGTTCCACCACCTTGGCGGGCAGGCAGCGCCGCCCGCCTCTACGCTGCCTTCGGCTGCGGCAACTGCATCCAGCCCGGCACGTGGGGGTCGAGCTGGCTCTGCTCCCAGGTGATCGGCAAGCCGCGCCCCAGCGCCTCCAGCCGGACCAGGGCAAGGCCAAGCCCGCCGCGCGAGGAGCGCATCGCGCCGGCCTCGGCCCCGTCCTGGCGCAGCAGCGCATCGCGCGGCGGCGCCGGCCCGGTGATCGAGACCGGCAGCAGCCGCTTCTTCACGAGGCCACGGTAACGCGTGCGCGCGGTCAGTTCCTGGCCCATGAAGCAGCCCTTCGACCACGACACGCCGCGCAGCTCGTCGAATCCGTTCTCCAGCAGGATCGCCTTCTCGCGATCAAGGTCGCGCGACCCGTCCGGCAGGCCGAGCGCCAGGCGGTGCAGGTCATAGGCAGCGTCATCGGCATCCGCCTCGATCGGTTGCGCGGCAGCAAGCCGCCAGCCGGCAGCCTCGAGGCGAGGGTCGCACCAGCCGCCCGGCGGCATCGGCGCGCCGGCCCAGCCGGCGAAAACCCGCAAGTCCGGTTCGGCAGCGAAATCGACGCGCGCCCGCAGCCGGAACTTCCGAAGCCGGGCCACCAGCTCGTCGGCCTGGGCTGCCTCGGTCTCCAGCAGCAGCGAGGCGTCGTCGGTGCTGACGAAGAAATCGTGCAGCCACTTGCCCTGCGGCGTCAGCAGCGCCGACCAGACCGGCAAGGGGCCGGCGACGTCGTTCGACACCAGGCCCTGAAGGAAGGTCACGCGGTCGGGGCCGGAAACCCGTACCACGGCGCGATCGGGAAGCAGCGCAATCGGCATGGCATCCAGATGGTAGAGCCCTGCCGCGGGTGCAACCGGGCGCGCCCACCTGCGCGCCCACCTGCGCGCCCACCTGCGCGCCCGCCTGCGCGCCCGCCTGCGCGGCCCCGCAACCCGTGCTATGGGCGCGGCCCATGCGGCTGCTGTTCATCACCGCGACGCGGATCGGCGATGTGGTACTCTCCACCGGCATCCTCGACCACCTGATCCGCACCCATCCCGGGGCGCGGGTGACGGTGGCGTGCGGCCCCGCCTGCACGGGCCTATTTGCGCACCTGCCCGGACTCGATCGCGTGATCGCGATGCAAAAGCGCCCGGCCGCGCTGCACTGGCTTTCGCTGTGGCGGGAGTGCATCGCCACGCGCTGGGACCTCGCGGTCGATCTGCGCGGCAGCGCGCTGACCGGGCTCGTCCGCGCGCGGCGGCGCATCGTGCGCCGGGGCGGGCGCCGGGGCGGGCGCAAGGGGATGCACCGGATCGCCGAACTGGGCGGGCTTCTGGGGCTCGACCCGCCGCCGCTGCCGGTGGTCTGGACCAGCGCAGGCGAGCGGGAGGCGGCGCTGCGGCACATCCCGCCGGGCGGGCCGGTGATCGGCCTCGGCCCGACCGCCAACTGGCCCGGCAAGGTGTGGCCTTCGGACCGGTTCGCCGCCCTTTTCCAGGCGCTGGCGCAGGCGCCGCTTGTCGGTGCGCGGGCCGCGATCTTCGCAGGCCCAGGCGCGGCCGAGCGCGATGCTGCCGAGGCGGTGATCCGCGCCCTGCCGGCAGCCAGCGTGATCGACCTTGCCGGCCGTCTGTCGCTGACCGAGGCG
>JADYYZ010000092.1 GCA_020853405.1 Acetobacteraceae bacterium | reverse complement strand
TGACGCGGGAGTACGAGACCAACGAGCTGGCACCACGCATGGCCCAGATCGGCAACGAGCACCTGGTGCTGCTGGGCGAGCAGGATGGCTGGATTCCGGCCGCGCATCTGCGCGCGATGGTGGAGGCGATGCCGGCCTGCCGGCTGGTCACGGTGCCCGGCGTCGGCCACTCGATGAATCTGGAGAACCCGGCGCTGTATGCCGGCTATTTCGGCGCCTTCTTCGGCGGGCTGGCGCGATAGGCGGGGTTCAGTTCCCGTACAGGAACAGCCGCACGCGCTGCCCGCGCGAATAGTTGAAGCCCTCGATCATCGCCAGCCGGCGCGCCGCCGGGCGGGCGGCCAGGAAGGCATCCTCGTAGCGCTCGCTGACCAGCGCCCGCCCGCCTGGCGTCTCGGCCAGGAAGGCTGCCGCCGCCGCGCCATCGCGCACCAGCAGCGTATCCGTGCCCAGCAGGAACGGCAGCGAGGGTTCGTGGAAGCCCGCACTCGCCAGCCTGCCGCCGCCCGAGGCGCGCACCGCCTCGGCCACGCGCGGCGCGATCCAGATCGCATCCAGCCGCGACAGCGTCGCCCCCAGCACCAGCCCGTACAGCAGCGGTGCGAACGCGATGCCGGCCAGCGCGATGCCGCCGATCGCGCCCTCGCGCAGCAGGACAGCGGCAAGCCAGGCGAGTGCTGCCGCCGCCAGCGGCGCCAGCAGCCAGACCGGGTCAAGGCTGCGTTCGGCAAGGATGCCGGCCAGCGGCGGCGCGATCGCGAATGCCGCCACCACGATCGCCCACAGCACGATGCCGATGCAGGCGAGCCAGCGCGGCGGCAGCTTCCGCTCGCCGCTCAGCACCCAGCCTGCCAGCAGCAGGAAGATCGCCGGGAAGGTGGGCAGCACATAGTGCGGCAGCTTGGTCGGCGCGATCTCGAACACCAGCCAGGTGGGGATGATCCAGGCCAGCAGCACCCGGCTCACCCTGCCGCGGCGATCGGCCCAGATCGCGGGCAGCGCGTGCCACAGCAGCAGGCTTGCCGGAAACAGCGTGACGGTCGCCAGCAGCAGGTGGTAGCCGGGCGGGCCGCCATGCTGCTCGTCGGCCCCCCTGAGCTTGGCCCCGAGGTCGCCGCCCAGCGCCTCGCGGAAGAACGCGCCTTGCGTCTCGATGCCGATCAGGATGAACCAGGGTGCCACCACCGCCAGCATCAGGAGCACGCCCGGAAGCGGGCGCAGCACGCCAAGCCAGCCGATCCTCCGGTCGATCGCCACCAGCACCAGCACGGCAAGCAGTGCCGCCATCGGCGCGATCGGCCCCTTCAGCAGGATGCCGACGCCGAGCGACAGCCAGAACGCGGCCATCTGGCGCGCCGTGAAACTTTCCGGCGCGACATAGGCGCGGGCCAGCAGCAGCATCGCCACCGTGACCGAAGCGGTCAGCGCGGCATCGGTCTTGGCGATCTGCGCCTCGATGACCGCGACCAGCGAGGTCGTGAACATCAGCGCCGCGAGCAGTGCCGCGCGAGGCCCGACCAGTGTCCGGCCAAGCAGGAAGGTAGCCGCCGCCGCGACCCAGAACCCAAGCAGCGAGGGGATGCGATAGGGCCAGATCGGGTTCTCCGGCGCCCGCGGCAGCCCGAACGCGGCACGGGCGGCGCCGACGAGCTCCACCGAGGCCGCCTGCGCCCAATGGATGCCGACCGGCTTCTTGTTCCGCGCGGTGTCCAGGAAGCGGATGTTGATGAAGTCGCCGGTCTCGATCATCTGCTTCGTCGCCTGCGCGAAACGGCTTTCGTCGCGGTCCGACGGCGGCAGCGCGAAGAAGGCAGGCAGCGTGCACAGCGCCACGAAGAACGTGACCAGCAGCAGCGGCCGGCGCGTGTCCAGCAGGCGGTCCAGCAGGGCGGTCATGACCGCCAAGGCTTAGCGGCAAGCCGGGCGATGCGCCATAACGCCGCCATGGATGCTCGCGAGGCCGGCCTGTTCCTGCTCGAGTCGGTGCTGGCGCAGCATCGGCGCCTGGAAGCGGCGCTCGATGCGCTGCCTTCAGGCGATGCACGCGACCGCGGCTTCGCCCACCTGATCGCGGCCACCGTGCTGCGCCGGCTCGGCACGCTCGATGCGGTGCTTGATCAGCATCTGCGCGGGCCCACGCCGGAGCGCGTGCGGATGCTGCTGCGCATCGGCGCCGCCCAGCTGCTGTTCCTGGGCACCGCACCGCACGCCGCGGTGGGCACTGCCGTGGCGCTCGCCAAGCACACCAGCGAGGCGCACGGAAGGCTGGTCAACGCCGTGCTGCGCCGGGTGGCCGCGACCGGCCGGGAGCGGATCGGCGACCTCGACACCGCCCGCCTCGACACGCCCGACTGGCTGTGGCGCAGCTGGTGGGGCGCCTATGGCGCGGCCACCTACGACATCGCTGCCGCGCACGCCGCGGAACCGCCGCTCGACCTCACGCCGGCGCCGGGCGCGTTCCCGCCGCCCGACGCCGCCGTGCTTGCCAACGGCTCCTGGCGGCTGCCCCCCGGCACCCAGGTCACCGCGCTTCCGGGCTTCGCCGAGGGCACGTTCTGGGTGCAGGACGCCGCCGCCTCGCTGCCGGCGCGGCTGGTCGGTGCAGGGCCGGGCGAGCGGGTGATCGACCTCTGCGCCGCCCCCGGCGGCAAGACCCTGCAGCTGGTCGCCGCCGGCGCCCTGGTGACCGCGATCGACCGCGATCCCGCGCGGCTTGCCCGGGTCGGGCAGAATCTCGGCCGGCTCGGCATGCAGGCCGAGACGCTGGCCGCCGACGCGACACGCTGGTGCCCCGCGGTCCCGGTCGATGCGGTGCTGCTTGATGCCCCCTGCACCGCCACCGGCACCATCCGCCGCCACCCCGATGTCCTGCGCCTGAAATCCGCGCGCGACGTCGCCGCGATCGTGCCGCTGCAGGACTCGCTCATGGATGCCGCCTGCGCCATGCTGCGGCCGGGAGGGCGCATGGTCTATGCCGTCTGCTCGCTCCAGCCCGAGGAAGGCCCTGCCCGGATCGAGGCGGCGCTCGCTCGCCTGCCGCTCCGGCTCGACCCGATCGCGGAGGGGGAACTGGCAGCAATCCCGGAGGCGCGCACGCCCGAGGGGTGCCTGCGCACGCTGCCCTGCCACTGGGCGGATCGGGGCGGCATGGACGGCTTCTTCGCCGCACGGCTGATCCGCGCCGATGCCTGACTTCGCCCGTCGCTGGGACGTGCTGGTGGCGGGCGGCGGCAACGCCGCGCTCTCGGCCGCGATCAGCGCCGCGCGGGCTGGCGCATCCGTGATCGTGGCCGAGCATGCGCCGGTGCCGATGCGTGGCGGCAATAGCCGCCACACCCGCAACCTGCGTGCGCTCCATCACCGGCCGACCGAGGTGCTGACCGACTCCTACCTGGAGGACGAGTATTTCGACGACCTTATCAAGGTCACGGCCGGCCGCACCGACGAGGCGCTGGCGCGCATGACCATCCGCGCCAGCCAGACGGCGCCGGAGTTCCTGAAGAGCTGCGGCGTCAGGTTCCAGCCATCGCTTTCCGGCACGCTGTCGCTCGCGCGCACCAATGCCTTCTTCCTCGGCGGCGGCAAGGCGCTGCTGAACGCGCTCTATCGCGAGGCCGAACGGCTTGGCATCGCGGTGCTGTACGACACCGAGGTGCAGCACCTCGCGATCGAGGATGGCGAGGTCGGCGAGGCGATCGTCGCGCACCGCGGGTTCCCGGAGCGGATACGCGCCAGGACCGTGATCGCCGCGGCCGGCGGGTTCCAGGCCAACCGTGGCTGGCTCGGCGAGTACTGGGGCGAGGCGGCCGACAGGTTCCAGATCCGTGGCACACCCTATGCGCAGGGAGGCGTGCTGAAGGATCTGCTGGCGCAGGGCGCGCAGCAGGTCGGCGATCCGACCCAGTTCCATGCGGTCGCCAACGACGCCCGCGCGCCGATGGTGGATGGCGGGCTGGCCATGCGGCTCGATTGCGTGCCGTTCAGTATCGTCGTCAACCGCGACGCAAAGCGCTTCCATGACGAGGGCGAGGATCTTTGGCCGAAGCGCTATGCGATCTGGGGCCGGCTGGTCGCGCAGCAGCCGGAAAGCCGTGCCTTCGCGATCACCGATTCGCAGGCGATCCAGGACTTCCTGCCCAGCGTGTTCCCGCCGATCAAGGCTGAAACGATCGGCGCCCTCGCGGTCCAGCTCGGGCTTGATCCGGCGCTGCTGGAGGCAACGGTCGGCGCCTACAACAGAGCGGTGCGGCCGGGCCGCTTCAGGCCGACCGAGCTCGACGATTGCCGCACGGAAGGGCTTTCGCCGCCGAAATCGCACTGGGCACGGCGGATCGAACGGAAGCCCTTCGTCGCCTACCCGCTGCGGCCCGGTATCACCTTCACCTTCCTCGGCCTCAGGGTCGATGATCACGCCCGCGTGCTGATGACGAACGGCCGGGCTTCGGCGAACCTGTTCGCCGCGGGCGAGATCATGGCCGGCAACATCCTTGGCCAGGGCTACCTGGCGGGGTTCGGCATGACCATCGGCACCGTGTTCGGGCGCATCGCCGGCGAGGAGGCGGCACGGCTTGCCCGCACCTGAAACCGACACCGTCGCCGAGGCACGGCGGCAGATGATGATCTGCAACGCCTGCCGCTATTGCGAGGGCTACTGCGCGGTCTTCCCCGCGATGGCGCGGCGGCGCGACTTCCCTGCCGCCGACCTCACGCACCTGGCCAATCTGTGCCATTCCTGCCGCGGCTGCTTCCATGCCTGCCAGTACGCGCCGCCGCATGCCTTTGGCGTGAACATCCCCGCAACCTTCGCGACGCTCCGCCAGGAGAGCTACCAGGCCGCCGCCTGGCCGGCGCCGATGGCACGGGCGTTCGAGCGCAACGGCACGCTGGTTGCGCTGCTGGGCGCGTCGTGCATGGCCGCGGTGCTGCTGCTGGCGATGGCGCTGGTCGATCCGCGCACGCTGTATGCCGCGCAGCTGGGCCAGGGCGCCTTCTTCCGCGTGATCCCGATGTGGCTGATGGTGGCGCTGGCCTCGGCCGGTTTCGGTTACGCGGTGCTGGCGTTGGCGATGGGCGCCCGCACCTATCTGCGCCAGACCGGCGGTGCCGGCGGCGTCACCCTGCGCGCGGTGCTGGTCGCGATGCACGACGTGCTGACGCTGAAAAACCTGGGCGGCGGCGGGCATGGCTGCAACGATCTTGACGACCGGTTCACGCACACAAGACGCTGGCTGCATCAGGCGATGGCTTTCGGCTTCCTGCTGTGCTTCGCCGCGACCTGCATGGGCGCGGTCTATCACCACCTGCTGGGGTGGCACTCGCCGCATCCGTTCTGGTCGTGGCCGGTGCAGCTCGGCACATGGGGCGGGGTGCTGCTGTGCCTAGGCACCGCCGGCACGACCTGGGTGAAGGTGAACACCGATCCTGCCCCGATCGCGCGCCGGCTGCTGGGCGGTGAATACGCGATGCTGTCGCTGCTGTTCCTGGTCGGGTCGACCGGCCTGCTGCTGCTGTCGCTGCGCCACACCGGCGCGATGGGCGTGCTGCTGGCGCTGCATCTCGGCCTCGTACTGGCGCTGTTGCTGGCGCTGCCCTATTCCAAGATGGTGCATGGCGCCTACCGCTCGATCGCGCTGTTGCGCGATGCGGGCGAACGCGGCGCCCCGCCCTCCCTCAGCTGATCGGCTCGATCGGCGGCACCTGCGCGTTCTTCCACCCCTTGCGCCCGGCATCGCCTGGTGCGGCCCAGCGCACGGCGTTCGCGATCACAAGCTGCACCAGCGGATGGTGATAGGTGGGAAAGGTCTCGTGCCCGGGCTGGAAATAGAAGATGCGGCCCCGCCCGCGGCTGAAGGTTGAGCCGGAGCGGAACACCTCGCCGCCCTGGAACCAGCTCATGAACACGATCTCGTCCGGGGTCGGGATGCCGAACGGCTCGCCGTACATCTCCTCCTGTTCCAGCTCGAAATACCGGTCGATGCCGGCCGCGATCGGGTGCGCCGGCGCCACCACCCACAGACGTTCGCGTTCGCCGTCGTGGCGCCAGTTCAGGGTGCAGCTGGTGCCCATCAGTGCCCGGAAGATTTTCGACATGTGGGCGGAATGCAGCACCACCAGGCCCATGCCGGAAAGCACCGCCGCCTGCACGCGCGCGACCACGGCATCATCGACGTCGGCATGCCGGCGGTGGCCCCACCAGACCAGCACGTCGGTCGCCTCCAGCACCGCCTCGCCCAGGCCGTGCCCGGGTTCCTCCAGCGTCGCGGTGCGCACCTGGACCATGCCGTGCGCCAGCAGGCCGGCGCGCAGCACGGCATGGATACCCTCGGGGTAATGGCGCGCGACCTCGGGCAGGCGCCTCTCCTCATGGTACTCGTTCCATACGGTGACGCGCGGCAGGTCGGTCATCGGCGGCTCCCTTGCAGGGTGGCAGCATGCGGGCGCAGGCGTACAGGCCGCAACACTTTGCAACGCCATCGTTCTGCGAGTTCGGCGGGAATGGGTTAGACTTGGCGCCGATGCTCGATGCCCCAAGCCGCCCGATCGCCTCGCGCCCGCTGCCGGCGGAGCTGCGCCCGCTGCCGCCGCGCCGGCGCCGGCGCTGGCCCTGGCTGGTCGCGCTGCTCGCGGTGCTCGCCGCGGCCGCGTCTGCCGCCTGGCTGAATGCCGGGCCCGCCTCGCCTGCCCCCGATCCCGTGGCCAGCATCGCGCGCGGCGACCTCGAGGACCTGGTGGCCGCCGTCGGCCGGCTGGAGCCGCGCGACTTCGTCGATGTCGGCACCCAGGTTTCCGGCCAGTTGCGCACCATCCATGTCGCGGTCGGCCAGCCTGTGAAGCAGGGTGACCTGCTGGCCGAGATCGACCCCACGGTGTTCCAGGCCAAGGTCGAGGCCGACCAGGCGCAGCTTGCCAACCTGGCGGCGCAGTCGGCCGAGCGGCGGGCGCGGCTCGCCTTGGCCCAGCAGCAGCTGGTGCGCCAGCGCAACCTCGCGCGCGTCAACGCCACCAGCACCGAGGCGGTGCAGGCGGCCGAGGCCGAGGTGAAGGCGATCGAGGCCCAGATCGAGGCCCTGGCCGCCCAGACCAAGCAGACGCAAAGCCAGCTCAAGGGCAACGAGGCCAATCTTTCCTACACCCGCATCTACGCGCCGATGCCGGGCACCGTGGTCGCGATCCTGGCCAAGCGGGGCCAGACGCTGAACGCCAACCAGTCGGCGCCGCTGATCCTGCGCATCGCCGATCTTTCGGTGATGACGGTCTGGACCCAGGTGAGCGAGGCCGACGTCGCGCGGCTTTCGGTGGGCATGGAGGGACGGTTCGGCACCTTCGGCCACGGCGACCGACGCTGGCGCGGGTCATTGCGCCAGATCATGCCGACGCCCGAGGTGGTGAACAACGTCGTGCTGTACAACGCCGTGTTCGACGTGCCGAACGAGGAAGGTCTGCTGCTGCCGATGATGACGGCGCAGGTGCAGTTCGAGGTCGGCGCCGCGCGCGACGTGCCGCTGGTGCCGCTGGCGGCCCTGCGGGCGCCGCTTCCCGGCCAGCCGCTGGACGGCCCGGGCGAGGCGTTCTCCGTGCTGGTCCGCAAGCCGGATGGCAGCAGCGAGGCGCGCGCGATCCGCACCGGGGTTGCCAACCGCGTGAATGCCGCGGTGCTGTCCGGGCTGGAGGCAGGCGAGCAGGTGGTGATGGGCCGCGGCCTTGCGCGGAGCGCGCCCCGCAGCAGCGTCGCCCGCCGGCCCGCCGGCGCGGCGCGGTGAGCCGGCCTTGAACGAGCTCGGGCCGGGCAGCGCGCTTTCCGCCGCTGCGTCCGACGCCAGAAGCCACGGCCGGCCGCTGATCCAGCTGGCCGGGATCACCAAGGTCTACGGCACGAGCGAACACCCCGTGCCGGTGCTGCACGGCATCGATCTTGCGATCTGGCCGGGCGAGTTCGTCGCCCTGCTCGGCGCCTCCGGCTCCGGCAAGACGACGCTGATGAACATCCTTGGCTGCCTCGACCGGCCGAGCGGCGGCAGCTACGTGTTCGATGGCCACGATGTCGGCGGGCTGGATGCCGACGAACAGGCAGCCCTGCGGCGCGAGGCGTTCGGCTTCGTCTTCCAGTCCTACCACCTGATCCCGACCGCGACCGCGCTCGAGAACGTGGCGATGCCGGCGATCTATGCCGGCATGGGGGCCGGCGCCCGGCACGAGCGCGCGAGCCACCTGCTGTCCGGCCTTGGGCTTGCCGAGCGCACCACGCACCGGCCGGCCCAGCTCTCGGGCGGCCAGCAGCAGCGCACCGCGATCGCGCGCGCGCTGATGAACGGCGGGCGCGTGATCCTCGCCGACGAGCCGACCGGTGCCCTCGATTCCGCGACCGGCCAGGATGTGATGGCCCAGCTCGCGGCGCTGAACCGCGCCGGCCACACCGTGATCCTGATCACCCACGACCGTGCCGTGGCCCGCCACGCACGGCGCATCGTCGAGCTGCAGGATGGCCTGGTGGTCGACGACAGCGGCCCCGCGCCGCCGGCACACCGGCCGCCGGCCGAGGCTGCGCAGCCCGGAGCACGCTACCGTGCGTTCGCCGGCCTGCTGCCGGCGGTCGTGCTGGCGCTCAGGAGCCTTGCCGCGCATCGCACCCGCACCGCGCTGACGCTGCTCGGCCTCGTGATCGGCGTTGCCTCCGTCATCGCGATGATGGCGGTCGGCGAAGGTGCCCGCCGCCAGGTGATCGAGCGGTTCAACTGGCTCGGTGTGAACAACCTGATCATCCGGCCCGGCGCGCCGAACGTGCGCTGGGCGCCATCGACGCTGACGCTGGCCGACGGCGAGGCGATCCGCGACCTGCCCAACATCGCCGGCGTGCTGCCGGAAACCGTCAATACCGTGACCATCCGCACAGCACTCGCCGACATGCAGACCGGCCTGGTCGGCGCCACGCCCGACCTTCAGGTGGTGCGCAACTGGCCGGTGGAACGCGGCAGCTTCCTCTCCGAACAGGATGTCGCGCAGGGCAACGCCGTGGCGGTACTTGGCCAGTCGGTGGTCGATGCCGTGTTCCTGCCGGGCGAGGA
>JADYYZ010000091.1 GCA_020853405.1 Acetobacteraceae bacterium | reverse complement strand
GCCTCAAGGCGATCGACGCGCTGATCCCGATCGGCCGCGGCCAGCGCGAACTGATCATCGGCGACCGCCAGACCGGCAAGACCGCGCTGATCATCGACACCATCATCAACCAGCGCGAGATCAACAAGGGCGGCGACGAGAGCAAGAAGCTCTATTGCGTCTATGTCGCGGTGGGCCAGAAGCGCTCGACCGTCGCCCAGCTGGTCAAGACGCTGGAGGAGTATGGCGCGCTGGAATACTCGATCGTGGTCGCCGCGACCGCGTCGGAACCGGCGCCGCTGCAGTACCTCGCCCCCTATTCCGGCTGCGCGATGGGCGAGTGGTTCCGCGACAACGGCATGCACGCGGTGATCTTCTATGACGACCTGTCGAAGCAGGCGGTCGCCTATCGCCAGATGTCGCTGCTGCTGCGCCGCCCGCCCGGCCGCGAGGCGTATCCGGGCGACGTGTTCTACCTGCATTCGCGCCTGCTGGAGCGGGCGGCGAAGATGAACGACGCGAACAAGGCAGGCTCGCTCACCGCGCTGCCGGTGATCGAGACCCAGGCCGGCGACGTCTCGGCCTATATCCCGACCAACGTGATCTCGATCACCGATGGCCAGATCTTCCTCGAGACCGAGCTGTTCTACAAAGGCATCCGCCCGGCGGTGAACGTGGGCCTCTCGGTCAGCCGCGTCGGCTCCGCCGCCCAGGTCAAGGCGATGAAGCAGGTCGCCGGCCGCATCAAGCTCGAGCTCGCGCAGTATCGCGAGATGGCTGCCTTCGCGCAGTTCGCCTCCGACCTCGATGCGGCGACGCAGCGGCTGCTGGCGCGGGGGTCGCGCCTGACCGAACTGCTGAAGCAGCCGCAGTTCTCGCCGATCCCGGTCGAGGAGCAGGTGGTGGCGATCTTCGCCGGCGTCCGCGGCTATCTCGATGCGGTCAAGGTCGGCGACATCGGCCGCTTCGAGAAGACCCTGATCTCGGAGCTGAAGGCGAAGGACCCGGCGATCCTGGAAACCGTGCGCACCGACCGCGAGCTGAAGCCGGCGACCGAGGACAAGCTGAAGACCTTCCTCGACGGTTTCACCAAGTCCTTCGCCTGAGGCGCGCCTTACGATGCCCAGCCTGAAGTCGCTGCGCTCGCGGATCAACAGCGTGAAGTCCACGCGCAAGATCACGCAGGCCATGAAGATGGTGGCGGCAAGCAAGCTGCGCCGCGCCCAGAGCCAGGCCGAGGCGGCGCGCCCCTATGCCGAGCGCATGGAGCGCATGCTGGAAACCCTCGGCCGCTCCTCGGCCGAGAACCCGAACGCGCCGGTGCTGCTGCGCGGCAGCGGGCAGGACCAGACGCACCTGCTGGTGGTGGTCACCGCCGATCGCGGCCTGTGCGGCGCCTTCAATGCCTCGGTCGCGCGCTTCGCGCGGGGCCGCATCCGCGAGCTCGCGGCGGCCGGCAGGACCGTGAAGATCCTGCCGATCGGCCGCAAGGGGCGCGACAACCTGCGCCGCGACCACGCGCCGATGCTGATCCCCGGCATCGATTTCGCCGGCAAGCGCCGGATCGGCTTCGCCGACGCCGAGGCGATCGGGCTGAAACTGGCGACGATGGCCGAGAACGGCGAGTTCGACAGCTGCACGCTGATCTACAACCACTTCAAGTCGGTGATCGCGCAGATCCCGACCGCGCAGCAGCTGATCCCGCTGCCGCTGCCCGAGGAAGCCACGAGCGAGGCCGGCGCGGTGGTCGAGTTCGAGCCGGGCGAGGAGGAGATCCTCGCCACCCTGCTGCCGCGGAACCTCGCGGTGCAGATCTACCGTGCGCTGCTCGACAGCGCCGCCGGCGAGCAGGGTGCGCGCATGACCGCGATGGACAACGCCACCCGCAACGCGGGCGACATGATCAACCGCCTGACGCTGAACTACAACCGCCAGCGCCAGGCGAACATCACCAAGGAACTGATCGAGATCATCTCGGGCGCCGAGGCGGTCTGATCGCCTGAAGGAACGCCGCACCGGCGGCGGGCCGCATTCGCGGCCCCGGCACGGATCAAGCCATCCGTGCCGCAATGGATGGATGGGATCGGAGAGTAGAGAGCGATGCAGAACAATGTCGGCCGCATCACCCAGGTCATGGGCGCCGTGGTGGACGTGCAGTTCGACGGCGAACTGCCGGCAATCCTGAACGCGCTGCACGCGACCAACGCCGGCCAGACGCTGGTGCTGGAAGTCGCCCAGCAGCTCGGCGAGAACACCGTGCGCACGATCGCCATGGACAGCACCGAGGGCCTGGTTCGCGGCCAGACCGTGACCGACACCGGCCAGCCGATCAAGGTTCCGGTCGGGCCGGAAACGCTGGGCCGCATCATCAACGTGGTCGGCCAGCCGATCGACGAGCGCGGGCCGGTGAACGCGACGATGCTGAGCCCGATCCATGCGCCGGCGCCCGAGTTCAAGGAGCAGGCGACCGAAGCGCAGATCCTGGTCACCGGCATCAAGGTGGTGGACCTGCTGGCGCCCTACGCCCGCGGCGGCAAGATCGGCCTGTTCGGCGGCGCCGGCGTCGGCAAGACCGTGCTGATCCAGGAACTGATCAACAACATCGCCAAGGCGCATGGCGGCGTCTCGGTGTTCGCCGGCGTCGGCGAGCGCACGCGCGAGGGCAACGACCTCTATCACGAGATGATCGATGCCGGCGTCATCAAGCTCGGCGAGGGCACGACCGAGGGCAGCAAGGTGGCGCTGGTCTATGGCCAGATGAACGAGCCGCCCGGCGCGCGCGCCCGCGTCGGCCTCGCCGGCCTGACGCTGGCCGAGTATTTCCGCGACGAGCAGGGCCAGGACGTGCTGTTCTTCGTGGACAACATCTTCCGCTTCACCCAGGCGGGCGCCGAGGTCTCGGCCCTCCTGGGCCGCATCCCCTCGGCGGTGGGCTACCAGCCGACCCTCTCGACCGACATGGGCGCGCTGCAGGAGCGCATCACCTCGATCCAGGCCGTGTACGTGCCGGCCGACGACCTCACGG
>JADYYZ010000090.1 GCA_020853405.1 Acetobacteraceae bacterium | reverse complement strand
AGGCGGAAGAAGGTGACGGTGAGCGCCGCCTGGGGCGCCGTGCCCAGCACCTCGCCGGTGCGGCCACAGACCCCCGATGGCAGGTCGATCGCCACCACGGGGGCGCTGATCGCTGCGATCAGCGCCGCCGCTGCCCCGTCGAGGGGTCGGCCGAGGCCAGCCCCGAACAGCGCATCGACCACCAGCCCCGCACCCGCCAGGGCCGCCGGACCCGCCTCGTGCACCGGCCCCCGCCAGCGCGCGGCGGCCGCCCTGGCATCGGCGCTCGAAGGCGGCGCGAGTGCTGCGAGGCGCACCGGCCAGCCCACCTGGTCGAGCAGCCGGGCCACCACGTAGCCGTCGCCGCCGTTGTTGCCGGGACCGCACAGCACCACCACGCGGCAGGGCCGGAACGCGCGCCGGATCGCACGCACCACCGCCCTTCCGGCATTCTCCATCAGCGTGATGCCCGGCGTTCCCCCGGCGATGGCTGCGCGATCGGCCCGACCCATCTCGGAAGGCGTCAGCAGCTCGGCGGGATAGGGTCTTGCCGGCGCCCGCCCGGCACGCGAGTTTCGGCTCATGAGCACCATCATTGCATCCTACCAGCGGGGGCGCGGCTGATGCGCATCATCGTCCTGGGCGCCGGCGTGGTCGGCACCGCCGCTGCCTGGTATCTGCGGGGCGACGGCCATGCGGTCAGCGTCGTCGATGCCGCCGATGGCCCGGCGCGCGAGACCAGTTTCGCCAATGCCGGGCACCTGGCCGCGACCAGCGGCCCCTGGGCCGACCAGACGGTGCCGATGAAACTGATGAAGTGGCTTGGGCGCGAGGATGCGCCGCTGTTGCTGCGACCGCGCTTCGACCCCGAACTGGTGCGCTGGGGCCTGAAATTCCTGCGCAACTGCACCGCCGCCCGCTATGCCACGAACGCGGCACCGATCAGTGCGCTGGGGCTGATGAGCGTCTCCGCCACCGCCGGGCTCCGCGAGAACCTCGACATCGACGACGATTTCTCCGACCGCGGCACGCTGACGCTGCTCGGCGATCGCAAGGACCTTGCCGAGATGCCGAAGCGGCTCGCCACGATGCGGGCCGCCGGTTACGACGCGAGTGAGGTCGTGCAGGGCGAGATCGCCGCGATCGAGCCGACACTGGAACATGTGTCCGGCCAGTACGCCGGCGCGATCCTGGCGCGCGGCGATGCGATCGGGGATGCGCACAAATTCACGGTCGGCCTTGCCGCACGCGCGGCCGATGCGGGCGTCGTGTTCCGCTACGGCGCGCGGGTCGAAGCGATCGAGCTGCACAACGGTGCCGCGCGCGGGCTGAAACTCGCCGGCGGCGAGCGACTGGATGCCGACGCGATCGTGCTGGCGGCAGGGCCATGGAGCGCGAAACTGGCGGCACCGCTCGGCGTGAAGTTGCCGATCTATCCGGGCCGCGGCTATTCCGCGACCATCCCGGTCGCCGGGCGCAACGGCGCACCGACCTACTGTGTGGTCGATGAGCATCGCAAACTCTACTTCACCCGCTTTCGCGACCGGCTGCGGGTGGCGGGCACGCTGGAACTGAACGGCTTCGGCCCGCCCAGCGACAAGCGGGCCGCGGCGACGCTTGGCCATCTTCGGCGGATGTATCCGGATGGCGGCGATTTCAGCCAGGTGGAGAACTGGTCGGCGCTGAGGCCGATGACGCCCGACGGCAAGCCGCTGATCGGCGCCACCGGCGTGCCCGGGCTTTGGGTGGATTCCGGCCATGGCCCGCTGGGCTGGACGCTGGCGGCAGGCAGTGCCGAGATGCTGGCCGCGCTGATCGCAGGCCGGGCACCGGCGATGGAGGCGGGACATTTCGACCCGCGCCGCTTCGCCTGAGGTATCGCGCCACCGATTCGGCCGGCTAGCATCCGGGCCAGACCTGGAGGAGGGCCTGGCAGGATGCCGGTAATCACGATCGCCCAGCAGAAGGGGGGCGCTGGCAAGACCACGCTGGCCGCCCAGCTCGCGGCCGCGCTGGCTGGCGGCGGCAAGCGGGTGGCGCTGCTCGACATCGACCCCCAGAAGTCGCTGTCCGCCTGGCACGCGCGCCGCAAGGACCGCATCGCTGCCGCCGCCGCCGGCCACGATCTTGGCATCGAGCTGGAGGAGAGTGCCGGCTGGAAGCTCGGCGCGGCCCTCGACCGGCTGCGAAAAAGCCACGACTGGGTGCTGGTCGATTCGCCGCCGCACGCCGAGACCGAGGCGCGCCAGGCGGTGCGCGCGGCCGATCTCGTGCTGGTGCCGCTGCAGCCCTCGCCGCTCGACCTGTGGGCGACGCAGCCCACGCTCGATCTCGCTGCCGCCGAGCGCCGCACGGCGCGGCTGGTGCTGAACCGCATCTCCGCGCGCGGAAAACTGCTGGAAACCGTGCGCGGCGAGATCGCCAAGGGGGAACTGCCGGCGCTGGCGGCCGCTCTCGGCAACCGCAGCGCCTTCGCCCATTCGATGGGTGCCGGCCTTGGCGTTACCGAGTACGAACCGCGCGGCCAGGCCGCCCAGGAGACGCGCGAACTCGCCGCCGAGATCGCGAAACTCCTGGGGGCGTAGCCCCGATCGCGGCCCGCCGGGCTACGGGTTCTGCGCCTCGCGCTCGCGCCGGCGCGCGACCTCGCGGTGCAGGATATAGATGCCGCTTGCCACCAGCACGGCGACACCGGCGAGCATCCCGACCGCAGGCGGCTCACCCAGCACCACCCAGCCAAGCCCGATCGCCCACAGGATCGCCACGTACTCGAACGGCGCCACCACCGTGGTCTCGCCCTGGCGATAGGCCTCGGTCATCACGATCTGGGCAACCCCGCTCGACAGCCCGATGCCGACCAGCAGCACCAGCTCGCGCGGGTCGGGGGTCACCCAGACCGGCAGCATCAGCACCGCCGAGACGGCGCTGGCGGATGCCGCGAACCAGAACACGATGGCAAGGTTGCTTTCGCCCAGCGCGCCCAGGCGGCGGATCGCGATCATCGAGCCTGCCCAGGCAAGCGTGCCCGCCATCACCACCAGGGTGGGCACCAGCGGCAGCTCGTCGCCACCGAAGGGCCGCACGATCATCAGCACGCCGATGAAGCCCACCAGCACGGCAGCGACCCGTCGGATGCCCACCTGCTCGCCCAGGAACGCGACCGAAAGCGGCGTCAGGAACAGCGGCATCGCGAAGCCGAGCGCGGTGAGGTCGGCCAGCGCCATCCTGGGCAGCGCATAGAAGGTGGTGGACATGCCGACGAAGCCGAAGGCACTGCGCACCAGGTGCCAGCCGGCGTGGCGCGGTTGCACCAGCCCCGGCCCCGCACGCAGGATCGCCGGCAGCAGCGGCAGCAACCCGATCGCGCTTCGGAAGAACACCACCTGCATGGTCGGGATCGGCGGCGAGACCAGTTTCACCAGCATGCTGGCCACCGCGAAGCAGAAGGTCGCCAGCGCCACGCAGCCGATCGCGCGCAGCTGGCCACGCCTGGTATGCCGCCCGCCCAGGCGGGTGGCGGCATCCGGCAGGGGTCGGAGAATCGGCTCGGCCACGGATATTTCCAGCTTCCGACCATAGGCGCGCCCACCGGGCCGCGCGACCCGTGCCGGGCGGGGAGCAGGCAGAAGCCGGCGCCGACTGGCAGCCACGCGAGCAAGCGGCTAGGCTGGGAACCGCATGGATGCCTCCCCGATCACGCCGTCGCCGCTGCCTCCGGCCGCGGAAATCCTGGCTGAACAGACCGTCCATCACGGCCGCTTTCCCAAGCAGGTGCTGCGCTTCCGCTTCCGCCGCTTCGACGGCACGATGAGCCGGCCGCTCAGCTGGGAGGTCTGGCGCCGCGGCCAGGCGGCGGCGCTGCTGCCCTACGATCCGGAAACCGACCGCGTCGTGCTGATCGAGCAGTTCCGCCTGCCCGCGCTGCTGGCCGGGCTTGCCCCGCGCCTGCTGGAGGTGCCGGCCGGGTTGCTCGACGAGGACGACCCCGAACGCTGCGCCCGCCGCGAGACCACCGAGGAGGCTGGGCTTTCGGTCGGCCGCACCAAGAAGCTCGGGCTCTACCTGCTGACGCCGGGCGGCTCCGACGAGCGCATCCACCTGTTCGCGGGCGAGGTCGCGGCGCCGCCGACCGGCGCCGATGGCATCGGCGGAAGGTTCGGCCTGGCCGAGGAGGGCGAGGACATCCGCGTGCGCGTGTTCGACGCGAACGACGCCATCGAAGCCGCCTTCGATGGCCGCGTCAGCAACGCCACCACCGCGATCGCGCTGGCCTGGCTCGGTCTCAACCGCGATCGCCTGCGCCGCGAATGGAGCCGCCCGTGACCGAACTGCTGTTCCGCGACGATGCCTATCTGCGGTCCTGCGAGGCCGAGGTGGTGGCGGCCGGGCCCGGCGGCATCGTGCTCGACCGCACCGTCTTCTACCCGCGTGCCGGCGGCCAGCCGGGCGATACCGGGCGGATCACCTTCGCCGGCCAGACCATCGCGATCGGCGAGGCGGTGAAGGCACCCGACGGTGCGGCCGTGCTGCACCCCCTCGCCGAGGGTGCCGCGCTGCCGCACGCGGGCGCCACCGTGACCGCCGAGATCGACTTCCCCCGCCGCCTCGGGCACATGCGCACCCACACCGCGATGCATCTGCTGTGCAGCCTGATCCCCGGCGCCGGCGTCACCGGCGGCGCCATCGGCGAACTCAAGGGCCGGCTCGATTTCGACCTGCCCGCCGCCCCCGACAAGGCCGCGATCGAAGCCGGCCTGCTGCGCCTGGTCGCGGCCGACCTGCCGGTTGGCAGCGAATGGATCGACGAGGCGGCACTCGATGCCAACCCGGGCCTGGTGCGCACGCTGTCGGTGCAGCCGCCGCGCGGGTCGGGGCGCATCCGGCTGGTGCGGATCGGCACCGAGCCGCCGGTCGACCTGCAGCCCTGTGGCGGCACGCACGTGCGCAGCACAGGCGAGATCGGCGCCGTCCGCGTCGCCAAGATCGAAAGCAAGGGCAGGGCCAACCGCCGCATCACCCTGGTGCTGGAGTAGGGACGACACATGCATCCGCTGGTTTCCACCGAATGGCTCGCCGCCAACCTCGCCGAGCGCGACCTGATCGTGTTCGATGACACGAAATACATGCCGACCGAGGCGCAGGATGGCGAGACCGAGTTCCTGAAGGCGCACATTCCCGGCGCCCGCTTCTTCGACATCGACCACTTCGCCGATCCCGACACCAGCCTGCCGCACATGGTGCCGGCGGTGGGGCGGATGGAGAAGCTCGCGCAGGCAGCCGGCATCTCCAACAGCAGCAGGATCGTGTTCTACGACCAGAAAGGCCTTTCCTCGGCCGCGCGCGGCTGGTGGCTGATGGGGCTGTTCGGCCACGACCGGGTCGCGGTGCTCGATGGCGGGCTGCCGAAATGGCGCAAGGAGGGGAGGCCGACCGAAGGAGGCGCGCCGCCGCCGCCCGCCGCCGGCACGTTCCGCGCCGATTTCCGCGCCCGCCGCCTGCGCGGGGTCGGCGACGTGCTGGCGATCGTCGCCGGCGGGGGCGAGCTGGTGATGGATGCGCGCGCCCCTGGCCGCTTCAACGCCACCACCCCGGAACCGCGCGCCGGCATCCGCGGCGGCCATATGCCGGGCGCGGTCAACGTCCCCTACACCGAGCTCCTGAACGCGGACGGCACCTTCCGCGACGCGGAATCACTCCGCGCCCGCTTCGCCGCCGCCGGCGCCGACGGCACCCGCCCGGTGGTGACCAGCTGCGGCACAGGGGTTACTGCCTGCATCCTCGCACTCGGCATGGTGCTGGCCGGCCTGCCGCAGGGCGCGGTCTATGACGGCTCCTGGACCGAGTGGGGCGGGCGTGATGATACGCCGGTCACGACCGCCTGAGCCGATCCCGACGCCAACCGGAAAGGACGAATTGCCCGATGCCCGACGACGCACGCGCCCACGGCCCTGCCATGGCCTTCGAAACCCGGCTGTCGCAGCTCGGCCGCCCGGCCAAGCGGGCCGGCAAGGGCACGGTGAACGTGCCGCTGATCCGCGCCAGCACGGTGACCTTCCCCGATTGCGCGACGCTGCGTGATGCGCGGCTGCGGCGGCTCGACCAGTACGGCAGCTACGGCATCCACGGGCTGGCCACCCACCACGCGCTGGAGGACGTGGTCGCCGAGATCGAGGGCGGCGACCGCGCGGCGATCCAGGGCAGCGGCCTTGCCGCCATCGTGGTTGCGATGATGGCCTACCTGAAGGCGGGCGATCACTGCCTGATGCCCGACAGCTGCTACGGCCCCACGCGCAACCTGTGCGACACGCTGCTGGCCGGGTTCGGCGTCGAGACCACCTATTACGATCCCTGCATCGACGAAGCCGGCATCGCCAAGCTGATCCGCGACAACACCCGCGTCGTCTATACCGAAAGCCCCGGCAGCCACAGTTTCGAGGTGCAGGACGTGCCGGCGATTTCGCGCGCCGCGCACGCGCGGGGTGCCAAGGTGCTGATGGACAACACCTGGGGCATCCACCACTTCCAGCCGTTCCGGCACGGCGTCGATGTCTCGATCCAGGCTTTGACCAAGTACGTGGTCGGCCATTCCGACGTGCTGCTGGGCAGCGTCACGGTGAAGAACGCCGAATGGCCGGCGATCAAGAACGCGCAGGTGACGCTCGGCCAATATGCCAGCGCCGATGACGTGTGGCTGGCCCTTCGCGGCAGCCGGACGCTGCCGGTGCGGCTGGCACGCCAGGCGGAAAGCGCGATGACGGTGGCGCGCTGGCTGGAAGGCCGCCCCGAGGTGCTGCGCGTGCTGCACCCGGCGCTGGAAAGCCACCCCCAGCACGCGCTGTGGAAGCGCGACTTCAGCGGTTCGTGCAGCCTGTTCGGCGTGGTGTTCCAGCCGCGCTACACGATGGACCAGGTGAACCGCCTGATCGACGGGCTCGACCTGTTCGCGATCGGCGCCAGCTGGGGCGGCTATGAGAGCCTGGTGCTGCCGACCACGGGCACGCTGACCCGGGTCGCCACCAGCGCCGACCTGGGCGGGCCGGCGATGCGGCTCCATATCGGCCAGGAGGACCCGCGCGACCTGATCGCCGACCTCGGGGCAGGGATCGCCGCCCTCGATACCCCGTTCACGGCGCTGGAGGACTGACCCGCCCCGGCAGGCGGCCGGCGGCGCGGCGCGCCTCGTAGGCCTTGGCGTGGATATAGGCGGTCTCGTGCAGGGTCGCCTCGATGCCGGCACGCCGGGCCGCCTCCAGCAGGAAGCCGAGGATGTGGTCCGCCTCGATCCTGCCGCCTGATTCCAGGTCGCGCAGCATCGAGGCGGCCGCGGCCGGATTGTTGCGCGCGAAGCCGCCGAAATTGGCCATGGTCTCGGCCGCCACCGGGTGGCCATTGGCGGCGGCGATCGCGCCGGTGCGCTCCAGCATGCGCAGGTACCACGCCTCGCCGCCGGGTGCCGCCGCCACCTCGCCGAGGTTGGCGCGCAGCAGCACGGTGGTGGCGGCGAGGCTGCCGAGGAACACGAGCTTCGCCCACATCGCGCCGGTGATGTCGGAAACCGCCCGTGCCTCGGTGCTGCTGCCGCCATAGGCCGCTTCCAGCGCCCGCACGCGCGCCGACATCGTGCCGTCGAGCTCGCCGAACTCGAGGAGGGCGAGTTTCGCGAGGTGTCGCACCGTACCGTCGGCGGCAAGCGTCGCCTGGATCTGGGCAAGCCCGCCCAGCACGCACCCAGGCCCGAACGCGTCTTGCAGTGCCTGGATGTGCGTCATGCCGTTCAGCACGGGCAGCACGGCGGTTGTACGATCGACCGCGGGGCGGATGGCAGCGATCGCGCCTTCCAGGTCGTAGGCCTTGGCGGTCAGCAGCACGAGATCCCAGCCGGGGCGAAGATCCCCGGCTACGAGCGTGCGGACCGGGGCGCGAAAATTGCCAGCGGGGCTTTCGATCACCAGCCCGTCGCGGTCGAGCTGCGCCTTGCGGCCGGGCCGCACCAGGAATGCGACCTCGGCGCGGCCTGCCTCGACCAGCCGGCCGCCGAAAAAGCCGCCAAGCGCGCCGGCACCCAGGACAAGCACGCGCATCGTCCGTCCTCCACCCTTGGCCCGCTTGCTCGCCCCGCCTGGTCGGCGCCCCGGCCCTCAGCCGGCGAGCGGACCGGCGGCAGCGAGCGCGCCCACCTCGATGCCGTTCCAGTTCTTCAGCACCGGCGCGCGGAACGGCCGGAACTGGGCGGCCTCCGCCTCGCTCATCGGCACGAAGCGCGCGATCAGGCTTGCGATCATCACCTCGGAGGCGCGGCCGGCGCCGTCGGCGCACTTCACCGCGGCACCCAGCCCGGCCTCGGGGAACGCCGCGCAATGCACGCCCTCGGCCCCGGTCTTGGTGAAGATTTTCGCCCCGAGAAGGGTCATCGCGCGGGTATCGAAGCGGTCGGTGCCGGCAACGAAGAAGGGATTTTCCGCCACCGCCTGGCGCAGGCGGGCGGCGGCCAGGGCACGATCGCGGGCCAGACCATGGCCGCTGCCGAGGCGGGCGAAGGCAAGCGCCAGCGCCCGCAGCGGGAAGGCGAAGGTCGGGATCGAGCAGCCATCGGTGCCGCAGGGCGTGCTGGCGCCGATCGGGGCACCGGTGACCTCGCCCAGCACCTCGGCGATGCGGCGCTGCACAGGATGCGCGCGGTCGATGTAGCCGGCCGGGTCGATGCCCTGCCCGCAGGCGAGGCAGACCATGCCGGCGTGCTTGCCCGAGCAGTTGTTGTGCAGCGCGGTCGGGCGGGCGCCGGTCGCGGCGAATTTCTGCACAGCCTCGCCCACCACGCTCGGCCAGTGCGCGCCGCATTCCAGCGCGGCTTCATCGCGCCCCGCCTTCGCCAGCATCGAGGCGGCGGTCGCGACATGGAGGGGCTCGCCACTGTGCGAGGCAGAGGCCAGCGCGAGCTCCTGCCCGCTCAGGCCATAACGGTCGGCGATGCCGCTTTCCACCAGCGCCAGCGCCTGCAGCGCCTTCACGGCACTGCGCGGAAACACCGGCCGGTCGACATCGCCGCAGGCGAACAGCACCGCGCCCTCGGCATCGACCACGATGGCAGCGCCGCGATGCGCACTTTCCACCGTGCCGCCGCGGCTCACCTCGACCAGCACGGGATCGATCATGGCGCACACCTCGCGCAGGTTCCCTCGACCTCGATCGTCGCCCGGGTGGCATGGAAACCGGCGCGGCCCGCCGCCGCCTCCACCGCCCGGGTGATCGCGGGCTCCTCGAGCTCGGTGACGGCGCCGCAGCGGTCGCAGATCAGGAACTGCGCGGCGTGGTCGTGGTCGGACCCGCATTCATGCACGTGGCAGGCGACGAAGGCGTTCAGTTTCTCCAGCCGGTGCACCAGGCGCTGGGCAAGCAGGAAATCCAGCGCCCGGTAGACCGTGGGCGGTGCCGCCGCGCCGCGATCCCCCTTCAGCTGGTCGAGCAGCGCATAGGCGCCGATCGGCGTCGGGCTTTGCTGCACGAGGCCGAGCACGGTGCGACGCAGTGGTGTCAGCTGCGCGCCGCGCGCGCCACAGGCCGCCGAGGCCCGGTCGAGCACCGCCTCGGTCTTCGGGTCGAACCGCATGGGTGCTAGTCTAGCACCATGTCAGAAGCCCCGGCCACCAACCCCGCCGCATTGCTGGCCGCCGTCCGCTTCGGCCCGGACGGCCTCGTGCCGGCGATCGCCCAGGCCCATGGTTCCGGCGAGGTGCTGATGCTGGCCTGGATGAATGCCGAGGCGCTGGAGGCCACCATCCGCACCGGGCGCGCCACCTATTTCAGCCGCAGCCGCAAGGGGCTGTGGCGCAAGGGCGAAACCTCCGGCCAGGTGCAGCACGTGCGTGACATCCGCCTCGACTGCGACGGCGATGCCGTGCTGCTGCTGGTCGACCAGGTGGGCGTGGCCTGCCACACCGGGCGGCGCAGTTGCTTCTTTCGCGCCT
>JADYYZ010000089.1 GCA_020853405.1 Acetobacteraceae bacterium | reverse complement strand
TGCGACGCGCTGCTGGCGCGGCTCAAGGAAATCTGCGCGCGCTTCCAGCCAGGCTCGATGCGGGTCGCCGCCACCGCCGAGGAATCGGCGGCGATCTGGAAGGGACGCAAGGGCGCGTTCGGCGCGATCGGGCGGATCAGCCCCGACTATCTGTGCATGGACGGCGTCATCCCGACCAGCGAGCTGCCGCGCGTGCTGGAGCGCATCGCCGAGATGAGCGAGCGCTGCGGCCTCAAGGTCGCCAACATCTTCCATGCCGGCGACGGCAACCTGCACCCGCTGATCATGTTCGACGCCAACGACCCCGCCTCGTTCCGCGCCGCCGAGAAGTTCGGCGCCGACATCCTCGCGCTCTGCGTCGAGGTCGGCGGCTGCCTGACCGGTGAACACGGCGTCGGGGTCGAGAAGCGCGACCTGATGGGGGTGCAGTTCAGCACGATCGAGCTCGACCAGCAGCGGCGCATCAAAAGCGCGTTCGATCGCGGCTGGCTGCTGAACCCGGGCAAGGTGTTTCCCTTGCAGGAGCGGCCTCCGCTGGCGGCGCCATGAGGCTCGCGCCCGAAACCGAACCCGCCCTGGCCGACTGCGTGCGCGAGGCCGCTTCGGCACGGGCGCCGCTGGCGGTGGAGGGCAATGCCAGCAAGCGCGCCTGGCTGCGGCCGGTGCAGGCGGCGCGCACGCTGTCCACCGCCGGCCTTGCCGGCATCACGCTCTATCGGCCGAAGGAGCTGGTGCTGTCCGCCCGCGCCGGCACCCCGCTTGCCGCGATCGAGGCGGCGCTCGCCGAGCACGGGCAGCACCTGATTTCCGAGCCGCCCGATCTGGCGGCGCTGCTGGGGGCGGTGCCGGCGACGCTCGGCGGCACGGTGGCGACCAACCTCTCCGGCCCGCGGCGGATCGCCTGGGGGGCGACGCGCGACCATGTGCTGGGCGTGCGGGCGGTGAACGGCGCGGGCGAGATCTTCGCCAGCGGCGGGCGGGTGCTGAAGAACGTCACCGGGCTTGACCTCTGCAAACTTCTGGCCGGCAGTTTCGGCACGCTCGCCGTGCTGTCGGAGATCACGCTGAAGGTGCTGCCGGCCCCGGAATCGGTTGGTACCGTGGTGGTCGAGACCGACGACCCGGCGGCCGGCGTCGCAGCACTCGGGCAGGGCCTGGGCTCGCCGTTCGGCGTATCCGCGGCCGCCTATCTGCCGCAGCAGGCAGCCTCTTCGGTCGGGCTTGCGGCGAGTGCGGCGGTGCTGCGGATCGAGGATTTCGCCGCCTCGGTCGTCTATCGCTGTGGCAGGCTGGCCGGCCTGCTTGGCGGCACGGTGCTGCCCGAGGCGCCCTCGCGGGCACTCTGGGCCGGGCTGCGGGCCCTGGCGCCGCTCGCCGATGCGGCCGATGCGGCCGATGCGGCGGTGTGGAGACTGAGTGTCCGGCCCTCGGCCGGGCCGCGGGTCGCCGCTCTCCTGCTGCGGGCCGGCGCGACCGCCTGGTTCCTGGACTGGGGCGGCGGCCTCGTGTGGATCGCCGGCCCGCCGAGCGAGGCGATGCACCAGGCGGTGACGGGCGCCGCGACCGGGGCGCGCGGCGCCTGGCAGCTGGTGCGGGCACCCGACGGCTTGCGCGCCGCGGTCGATGTGATCCCGCCCGAGCCGGCGGCGCTCGCCGCGATCGCGGCACGGGTGAAAGCGACGCTCGACCCGCACGGCATCCTCAACCCGGGCCGGATGCGCGCCGGCAGCTAGAACCCGCGATGCAGACCAATTTCACCGACGCCCAGCTGCAGGATCCCGAGATCAGGGTGTGCAACGACATCCTGCGCACCTGCGTGCATTGCGGCCTGTGCACCGCCACCTGCCCGACCTTCGTGCTGGTCGGCGACGAGCTGGATTCGCCGCGGGGAAGAATCTACCTGATCAAGGATATGCTGGAGAATGCGCGCCCGGCGACGGCGGCGGTGGTGACGCACATCGACCGCTGTCTGTCGTGCCTTTCCTGCATGACGACCTGCCCTTCCGGCGTGCATTACATGCACCTGGTCGATCACGCCCGCCGCCATGTCGAGGAGACCTACAGCCGACCGCTGGCCGAGCGATGGCTGCGCCGCCTGCTCGCCTTCGTGCTGCCCCATCCGCGGCGCTTCCGGCTGGCGCTGCTGGGCAGCCGGCTCGTGCGGCCGGCCGCGAGATTGCTGCCCGACGACAGCTCGGCGCTGGGCCGGATCGGGGCGATGCTGCGGCTGGCGCCGGCCCGCGTGCCGGCACCCTCGGCGATCGATCGGCCGGGTGTGCACCGGGCGCTGGGCGAGCGGCGCGGGCGGGTTGCGCTGCTGGCGGGCTGCGCCCAGCAGGTGCTGGCGCCGCAGATCAACGAATCGACGATCCGCCTGCTGACCCGGCTCGGGATCGAGGTGGTGGTCTCGCAGGACGCCGGCTGCTGCGGCGCGCTCGTGCATCACATGGGCCTGCACGACGCGGCGATCGCCGGCGTCAGGGCGAACGTCGCAGCCTGGAGCGCGGAGCTCGCGGGCGAGGGGCTGGACGCGATCGTGGTCAATGCCTCGGGCTGCGGCACCATGGTGAAGGATTACGGCTTCCTGATGCGCGAGGATCCGGGCTGGGCGGAGCGCGCCAGGAAGGTCGCATCACTTGCCTGCGACATTTCGGAATACCTGGTGCGGATCGGCTATGCTCCGTCGCGCGAGGCACCGGGAATGACCATCGCCTACCACGCCGCCTGTTCGCTCCAGCACGGCCAGCAGGTCACCGCCGAGCCGAAGGCGCTGCTGAAGCGCGCCGGCTTCACCGTGAAGGAACCGCGCGAGGCCCATCTCTGCTGCGGCAGCGCCGGCACTTACAACATCCTCCAGCCCGAGCTCGCCGGCCGGCTGCGCGCGCGCAAACTCGCCAATCTCGGGCGCATCGCGGCGGATGCCATCGCCACCGGCAATATCGGCTGCATGACACAGCTGTCGGGCGAGGGCGTGCCGGTGGTGCACACCGTCGAGCTGCTGGACTGGATGGCGGGCGGCCCGAAGCCCGCGGGCCTCGGGCCATGAGGCGCCGGGCACTGCTGGCCTTGCCCGCGCTCCTGCCGGTTGCCGGGCTGCCGGTTGCAACGCTGGCCCAGCGACGCGGCGAGGGCACGCTGACGCAGGCGCTCGACACGCTGTTTGCGATGCTGAAATCCGCCCCCGACGAGGCGGCCGCGAGGCAGGTGGAAGCCCGCATCTGGCAGGCCTGGATGATGCAGGGCACGCCCGCCGTGCAGCTGCTGATGCGCCGCGGCGTGCGCAACATCGAGGCCCAGGCGCTTGCCGACGCGCTCGAGGACTTCGACGCGGTGATCGCGCTGTCGCCCGAGATCGCGGAAGGCTGGAACAAGCGCGCCACCGTCTATTTCCTGATGCAGCAGGACGACAACAGCAGCCGCGACATCCTGGAGACGCTGGTGCGCGAGCCGCGGCATTTCGGCGCGCTCGCCGGTCTTTCGATGGTGCGCGAACGCCAGGGCGACCTTTCCGGCGCGCTGCGCGCCTGGGAATCGGCGCTTGCGATCTACCCGCGGATGGCGGGCGGCGAGGAGCGGCTCCGGCTGCTGCGCCGCCAGGCGATCGGCGAGGACCTGTAGTTTGACCGCAAGGGCCGGCGCGCCGGCGGCGGGGGCAGCTGGCAGGGTTGCCCCCGCAGTTCGGAGCACCGCCATGGATGCCAGCCTGATTCCCGCCCGCGATGACCCTCGGCTTGCCGCCTTCGTTGCGCGCGACCGATCGCAGCGCGGCCGCTTCGTGGTCGGCGTCACCTCGACCCGCATCTATTGCGCGCCAGGCTGCCCCGCGAAGATGCCGAAGCTTGCGAACCTGCGCATCTTCTCCTCCCCCGCCGAGGCCGAGGCGGCCGGCTTCCGCGCCTGCCGCCGCTGCGATCCGAAGGGGGCGGGCGTGGATCTTGCCGCCCAGGTGGTGGCTGACGCCTCGGCCTTCATCGCGGCCGCCGAGGCAATTCCCTCGCTCGCGGTACTGGCGAAGCGTGCCGGCTATTCGCCGTGGCACTTCCTGCGCATCTTCCGCGCCCATACCGGGCTGACGCCGCGTGCGTTCGCCGAGAGCGTGCGCGCGGCACGCCTTGCGCGGGCGATCGGGGGGGCCGCGCGTGTCGCCGACGCCGCCTATGACGCCGGCTTCGGCAGCGAGGCGCGGGTGCATGCCAATGCCGCGCGCGACCTTGGCATGCGCGCGCGGTCGGCGCGGCGTGGCGGCGAGGGCGAGCTGATCCGCTATGCCTTCGCCGACGGCCCGCTCGGCCGCACGCTGCTCGCGGCCACCGACAAGGGGGTCTGCTTCGTCGGCTTCGGCGAGGTCGAGTCCGCGCTGCTTGCCAACATGCGCTCACGTTTCAGGAACGCCCGCTTCGAGCCGGCGCCCGAGGCGCTTGCCGGGCACCTCGCGACCGTGACCGCGATGATCGAGGAGCCGAAGGTCGCGCGCGAGCTGCCGCTCGACCTGCGCGGCACGCTGTTCCAGCGCCGGGTGTGGGAGGCGCTGCGGCGCATTCCGCGTGGGCGGACCAGCACCTATGGGCGGATCGCGGCGGAGCTCGGCATGCCGAAGGGGGCGCGGGCGGTCGGCGCGGCGATCGGGGCGAACCCGGTCAGCGTCGCCGTGCCCTGCCACCGCGTGATCGGCAGCGACGGCTCGCTGACCGGCTATGAATGGGGCATCCCGCGCAAGCAGAGACTGCTTGCCGTTGAAGGCGCGAGGATCGAGGAGGAATTTTCGGCGCCGGCCAGCCTGAAGCGATGATCCC
>JADYYZ010000088.1 GCA_020853405.1 Acetobacteraceae bacterium | reverse complement strand
CGGCTTCGCTACATCGCCTCCTCGCGCCTCAATCTCGGCAAGATCCGGCGCGAGGAGGACATCCTGTGGTCGTTCGCGCCGCATGACATCTCGATGATCCTGTCGCTGATCGGCCAGGAGCCGTCACGGGTCACCGCGGAAGGCGCCTGGCTGCTGCACGAGACGATCGCCGACATCACCACCACCCACCTTTCCTTCCCCGGCGGCGAGCGCGCGCACATCCATGTCAGCTGGTTCCATCCGGTGAAGGAACAGCGGCTCAGCGTGATCGGCGAGCACGCGATGGCGGTGTTCGACGACAGCGAGGATTGGCCGCGCAAACTGCTGCTCTATCCGCACCAGCTGGTCTGGCAGAACAACGCCCCCGTGCCGCGGCGGGCGGAGGGCGAGCCGGTGGCGCTCGATCCCTGCGAACCGCTTCGCGCCGAGCTCCTGCACTTCCTGGAGTGCGCCGCGACCGGCGCCACCCCGCGCACCGATGGCCGCGAGGGCCTGCGCGTGCTGCGGGTGCTGGCGGCCGCCTCGGCGGGCCTCGCCGCCGGGCACGGCGAGGCGCCCCGCGCCGCCGCCCCGGATTTCTTCATACACCAGACCGCCACGGTCGATGCGGGCGCGACGGTGGGGGCGGGCACGAAGATCTGGAATTTCTCGCGCGTGCTCGGCCGGAGCCGCATCGGGCGGGACTGCGTGCTCGGCCAGAACGTGACGGTCGGCCCCGACGTCACGGTCGGCGACCGCTGCAAGATCCAGAACAATGTCAGCCTGTACAAGGGCGTGACGCTGGAAGACGGCGTCTTCTGCGGCCCGTCCTCGGTGTTCACCAACGTCATGACCCCGCGCGCCGAGATCGAGCGCAAGCACGAGTTCCTGCCCACCCTGGTCTGCCGCGGCGCCACCATCGGCGCCAACGCCACCATCCTGTGCGGCACCACGCTCGGCGCCTGGTGCCTGGTGGGCGCCGGCGCCGTGGTGACGCACGACGTGCCCGCCTTCGCCCTGGTGGCGGGCAACCCGGCGCGGCGGATCGGCTGGGTCGGCCATGCCGGCGAGCGCCTGGCGCCCGGCCCCGACGGCACGCTTGGCTGTCCGCGCACGGGGCGCCGCTACCGCGAATCCGCGCCCGACCGCCTCGAGGAGATTTCCTGATGTCCGATGCAGCGCCGCTGAAGCCGCCGATCGCCTTCATCGATCTCGATGCCCAGCGCCGGGCGATCGGGCCGGCGATGGACGAGGCGATCCTGAAGGTGGTGCATTCCGGGAAATACATCCTGGGGCCGGAGGTCGCCGAGCTCGAAGCCGCGCTGTCGGCCTTCGCCGGCGTGGCGCACACCCTTTCCTGCGCCAACGGCACCGATGCGCTGGCGCTGGCGCTGATGGCCTGGGGCGTCGGCCCGGGCGATGCGGTGCTGTGCCCGAGCTTCACCTTCGCGGCCACCGCCGAGGTGGTGGCCTGGACCGGTGCGACGCCGCTGTTCGTCGATTCGCGCGAGGACAGTTTCAACCTCGACCCGGCCAGCCTGGAGGTCGGGATCGACACGGCAAAGCGCCTCGGCCTCGTGGCGCGCGCGGTGATCAGCGTCGACCTGTTCGGCCAGCCCGCCGACTACGACGCGATCGTGCCGATCGCCAAGGCGCATGGGCTGAAACTGCTGGTCGATGCCGCGCAGAGTTTCGGCGCCACCCTGCATGGCAGGCACGTCGCCGCGATCGGCGACATGGCGGCGACCAGCTTCTTCCCGGCCAAGCCGCTCGGCTGCTATGGCGACGGCGGCGCGGTGTTCTGCCACGACCCCGAAACGCTCGACCTGCTGGCGTCGCTGCGCGTGCACGGCCAGGACAACAACGACAAGTACGAGAACGTGCGCATCGGCATGAATGGCCGGCTCGATACCATCCAGGCCGCGGTGCTGCTGCAGAAACTGCGGGTCTTCGCGGCCGAGACCGATTCCCGCCAGGCGATCGCCGCCCGCTACAACGAGGCGCTTGCCGACCTTGCGATCGTGCCGCGCATCGGCGCGGGGCGGGTCAGCACCTGGGCCCAGTACGTGCTGCGCATTCCCGGCCGCGAGCGCAAGGCGGTGCAGGCCAGGCTGAGGGCCGACAACATCCCGACCGCGATCTACTATCCCAAGCCGCTGCATCGCCAGACCGCCTATGCACGCTATCCGGTCGCCGGCAACGGGCTGCCGGTGGCCGAGAAACTGGCCGCGGAAGTGTTCAGCATCCCGTTCCACCCCTATCTCGACCAGGCGACGCAGGCCCGCATCATCGCCGCGGTGCGCCGCGCCCTTTCCGCCTGACACCAGCGGTCAATTGCCTTGACCGCTGGTGTCAGGCGTTTGCTTGCCCTCAGGCGCCGGGCGCCGCCGCCGGCGGCTTGGCTCGCCGCACCAGCGGCGGGCCGCATTCGCGGCCGCGGCATGGGGCGCGACCTCATGCCGATCATCCTGCTGCGCCGGGCATCGCGCCGATGCTGGTGCTGAGCGTCGTCGGCGCGCGGCCGCAGCTGGTCAAGGCCGGCCCGGTCAGCGCGGCGCTGAAGGCCGAGGGCATCGCTGAGCGGCTGGTGCATACCGGCCAGCATTTCGACACCGCGATGAGCGCCGCGTTCGAGGCGGAGTTCGGCCTGTCGCCCGCGGTCAATCTCGGCATCCATGGCGGCACCCACGCCGAGATGACGGCGCGCATGCTGGTCGCGTTGGAGGCCGAGATCGCGGCGGCACGCCCGGCCGTCGTGCTGGTCTATGGCGACACCAACTCGACACTCGCCGGCGCGCTGGCCGCGGCGAAGCTCCGCATCCCGATCGCCCATGTCGAGGCCGGCTTGCGCAGCTTCAACCGCGCGATGCCGGAGGAGATCAACCGCATCGTCACCGACCATCTGTCCGACCTGCTGCTGGCGCCGACGCGCACGGCGATGGCCCAGCTCGCCCGCGAGGGCCGTGGCGAGGCAGCCCACCTGGTCGGCGACGTGATGTTCGATGCCGCGCTGGCCGCGGCGAGGCGCGCCGAGGCGGAAAGCGACGTGCTGGGCAGGCTCGGGCTCGCGCGCGGCCTCTATGCGGTCGCCACGCTCCATCGTGCCGAGAACACCGACGATGCCGGCGCCCTGGCCCGCGCGGTGGGATTCCTCGGCGAACGGGCGCGCACGCTGCCGGTGGTGTGGCCCGTGCACCCGCGCGCCCGCGCCGCGCTGGCGCGCTCCTCGCTCGATTGCGGCGCGCTGACGATGATCGAGCCGCTCGCCTATCTCGACATGACGCAGCTGGTGCGCAACGCCGCGCTGGTGATGACCGATAGCGGCGGGCTGCAGAAGGAGGCCTATTTCCACCGCGTGCCCTGCATCACGCTCCGCACCGAGACCGAGTGGCCGGAGACCATCGAGGCAGGATGGAACCGGCTGTGGAGCGAACCCGCCTGGCGCACGCCCCGGCGCGAGATCGACGAATATGGCGACGGCCACGCCGCGCCCAGGATCGCCGCGCTGCTGCGCCAGAGCTTCGCGGCGCCGTCGCCCGCGCAGCCCCGCCCTACAGCGAGACGCGCAGCAGCCGCGCGAACTCGCCGATGATGCCGCGGCGGAACGCCAGCACGCAGGCGATGAAGATTCCCCCCTGGATGATGGTCACCCAGGCGCCGAACTCGGCCAGGTAGTTCTGCATGGTGATGATCACCAAGGCCCCGGCGGCCGGGCCGAACATGGTGCCCATGCCGCCCAGGAGCGTCATCAGCACCACCTCGCCCGACATCGTCCAGTAAACGTCGGTCAGGGTCGCGATGCCGAAGACGATCGACTTGGTGCCGCCCGCGATGCCGGCCAGGAAGGCGGACAGCACGAACGCCATGAGCTTGTAGTGCTCGGTGCGGTAGCCGAGCGAGGTGGCGCGCGGTTCGTTGTCGCGCACCGCCTTCAGCACCTGGCCGAAGGGGCTGTGGATGATGCGGTGGATGGCAAGGAAGCCGCCGAGGAAGATCGCCGCCACCACCCAGTACATGGTCATGTCGGGAGCGAGGTCGACGACGCCGAACAGCCGCCCGCGCGGCACCTGCTGGATGCCGTCCTCGCCGCCGGTGAAGGGGGCCTGGACGCAGAAGAAGTAGATCATCTGCGCCAGCGCCAGGGTGATCATCGCGAAATAGATGCCGGCGCGACGGATCGCGAGCCAGCCGAACCCGGTGCCCAGCAGGGCCGCGACGATGCCGCCGCCCAGGATCGCGAGTTCCGGCGAAAGCCCGATCACCTTGGCGGCGTGCGCGGTGATATAGCCGCCCATGCCGAAATAGGCGGCGTGCCCGAAACTCAGCAGCCCGACATAGCCAAGAAGAAGGTTGAAGGCGCATGCGAACAGCGCGAAGCACATCACCTTCATCAGGTAGATCGGATAGAGCACCAAGGGTGCCAGCGCCACCGCCCCGGCCAGCACGACAAAGGCAACCAGCTGGGGACGGCTGAGGCCGAACAGCGCCGCCTGCTGCTTCCCGCCCGCCCGCACGGTTTCTGCAACCCCTGCCATCACGCCCTTCCGAACAGGCCGGTCGGCCGCGTCAGCAGCACCAGCACCATCACCACGAAGATCACGGTGGCCGAGCCTTCCGGGTAGAAGACGCGGGTCAGGCCCTCGATGATCCCGAGCCCGAAGCCGGTGACCACCGAACCCATGATCGAGCCCATGCCGCCGATCACCACCACGGCGAACACGGTGATGATGAAGTTCGCCCCCATGTTGGGGTTGACGGAATAGATCGGTGCCGCCAGCACGCCGGCGAAGGCGGCCAATGCCACGCCCGCGCCATAGGTCAGCGTCACCATGCGCGGCACGTTGACGCCGAACGCCTGCACCAGCTCGGCCCGCTCGGTCGCCGCGCGCAGATAGGCGCCGAGCTTGGTCTTCTCGATCACCAGCCAGGTGGCGATGCACACCACCAGCGAGACCACCACCACCCAGCCGCGATAGTTCGGCAGGAACATGAAGCCGAGATCGGTCGAGCCCTGCAGCGCGCTGGGGATGCGATAGGGCAGGCCGGAACTGCCGAACCAGTTGCGGAACAGGCCCTCGATCACCAGCGCCACGCCGAAGGTCAGCAGCAGGCCGTACAGATGATCGAGCTTGTAGAGTTTGTTGATCATCAGCCGCTCGATCACGACGCCGACCGCACCCACCAGCAGCGGCGCCAGGATCAGCGCCCCCCAGTAGCCGATGCCGATCCAGTCCAGCAGCATCCACGCAACGAAGGCGCCCATCATGAACTGGGCGCCGTGGGCGAAGTTGATGATGTTCAGAAGCCCGAAGATCACCGCGAGCCCCAGCGACAGCAGCGCATAGAACGCGCCGTTGATCAGGCCAAGCAGCAGCTGCGCGAACAGCAGCGGAAGCGGGATGCCGAAGATGTCGTCCATCGGGTCCTCGATCGAGGGCGTCGGCCGTGTCTGCCCGCCCCTGCCCCGTCCCCCTCACGCCGGCGAGGGGCGGGGCAGGCAGCGGGCGGTCCGCTCAGCCGCGGACCAGCGGGCAGTTGCCGTCGGCAAGCGGCCGGAAGGCCTTGTCGGCGGGAATCTCGCGCACGAGCTTGTAGTAGTCCCACGGCCCCTTGCTCTCGGCCGGGCTCTTGACCTCGAACAGGTAGGCCGGGTGGATCTTGCGGCCATCGGCGCGGATGCTGCCCTTGCCGAACAGCGGGTCGTCGGTCGGCATCTCCTTCATCTTCGCCACCACCCCCGCGCCATTGGCTTTCGCCTGGGCGGCGCCGAGCGCGGTCACCGCCTTCAGGTAGTGCAGCGTGGCGGCGTAGCAGCCGGCATGCACCATGGTCGGGCGGACGCCGCGGTTGCGCGGATGGAACTTCGCGGCGAACGCGCGGGTCGAATCGTTGAGGTCCCAGTAGAACGATTCGGTAAGGTTGAGGCCCTGTGCCGTGGCCAGGCCCAGCGCATGCACATCGGTGATGAAAACCAGCAGCCCGGCAAGCTTCTGGCCGCGCTTGGTGATGCCGAACTCGGCCGCCTGCTTGATGCAGTTGATGGTATCGCCGCCCGCGTTCGCAAGCCCGATCACCTTGGCGCGGCTGGCCTGCGCCTGCACCAGGAAGGCGCTGAAATCGGTGGTGCCGGGGAACGGCGTGCGCACCTGGCCCAGCACCTTGCCGCCAGCCTTGGTCACGAACGCGCCGGTATCGCGTTCCAGCGCGTGGCCGAACGCATAGTCGGCGGTGATGAAGAACCAGGAGTCGCCGCCGGCCGCGACCATCGCGCCGGCCGTGCCGTTGGCCAGCATATAGGTGTCGTACGTCCAGTGGACGAGATTGGGGCTGCATTGCGGGCCGGTCAGGTCGGTCGATGCCGCGCCGCTGTCCAGGAACACCTTGTTCTTCTCGCGCGTGATCTGGTTCACCGCCAGCGCCACGGCGCTGTTCGGCACATCGATGATCACATCGACGCCGTCACGGTCGAACCACTGCCGCGCGATGTTGCTGCCGACATCCGGCTTGTTCTGATGGTCGGCCGAGACGATCTCGATGTTGAGGCCGGGGTTTGCTGCCAGGAAATCCTCGGTCGCCATGCGCGTGCCCAGCACGCTGCCGGCACCGGACAGGTCGGTATAGAGCGACGACATGTCGGTCAGCACGCCGATCTTGAGCGCGGCCCCTTGCGCGCGCGCGGGCCGGATGGCCGCGCCAAGCGCGGGCGTGGCGGCAGCAAGGGCCGTTCCCTTCAGCAGTCCGCGGCGGTCGATCGTCATATCCATAGCCTCCTCTCTCAGTCGTTCCTGGGCGTTTCGTCAGGCAAGCCCGCGCCTTGGCACGCCCACACTCGGGCATGCCGGAATCACACGCCGAGATACGAATGCAGCTTGTCCATGCTGGCCGCGAGCTCCGAATTCGGGATCATGTCGATGACCTTGCCGTGGTCCATCACATAGTGGCGGTCGGCGACGGTCGCGGCGAAGCGGAAATTCTGCTCGACCAGCAGCACCGTGAAGCCGCGTTCCTTGATGGTCCGGATGGTCTTTCCGATCTGCTGGATGATCACCGGCGCCAGGCCCTCGGTCGG
>JADYYZ010000087.1 GCA_020853405.1 Acetobacteraceae bacterium | reverse complement strand
TCTCCAGGATGCGCGCGACGTAGCGCGCCAACAGGTCGATCTCGAGGTTCACCGGCTCGCCCTGCCTTGCGGCGCCGAAGGTGGTGACGGCGGCGGTGTGCGGGATGATGTTGACCCCGAACGCGTCGGCGTCAACGTCGTTCACGGTCAGGCTGACCCCATCCGCCGCAATGCTGCCCTTGGCAGCGATCAGGGGCATCAGGTGCGGCGGCGGGCGGATGCGCAGGCGCCGGCTGCCGCCGTCATCGGCGACCGAGGCGATCGCGCCGACCCCATCGACATGGCCTGAGACGAGGTGGCCGCCGAGCTCCTCGCCCAGCCGCAGCGATCTTTCCAGGTTCACCCGGCTGCCCGGCCGCCAGCGCCCGATCGTGGTCTTCGACAGGGTCTCGGCCGAGGCGGTGAAGGCAAGCCAGTCCGCCCCCTTCTCGACCACGGTCAGGCAGCAGCCATTGCAGGCGATGCTGGCACCCAGCGGGATTGCCGCGACGTTCCAGGCGGTGGTGATGACGATCGCGAGATCACGGCCCGCGCCGGCCGGCGCGATCGATTTCACACTGCCGAGATCGCTGACCAGCCCGGTGAACATCGCCTTCGTCATCCTTCCCGCCGCCGGAGCAGCGTCAGCTGGTCCTGGCCTGCCTGCCGGCGGCCTTCGACCACGAATCTTGGTGCCGCGGCCAGCGTTTCCAGCCCCAGCGCCTCGATCGCGGGCCGCCCATCCCCGCCCAGCAGCAAGGGGGAGTGGAACCACGCCAGGCGATCGACCAGGTTGCGCCGCAACAGCGAGGCGGCGATCCTGGCACCACCCTCGACCAGCACCCGGGTCAGGCCGCGCTGGGCAAGGGCGCCGAGCGAGGCAGCCGGATCGGGCTGGCCGAGCGTGTCGGCAGCCACCGCGATCACCACCACGCCCGCATCGGTGAAGGCCGCGAGCCGCTGCGGATCGGCCCCTTTGGTGGTCAGCACCCAGGTCGGCACCGCGCGCGCGCTCGCCACCAGCACCGAGGTCAGCGGCAAGCGGAGCCTGCCGTCGGCGACGATGCGCACCGGGCCAGGAAAGCCGGGCGGCAGCAGGCCGGGCAGGCGCACGGTCAGCGCCGGATCATCGGCGAGTGCTGTGCCGCTGCCCACCAGCACGGCATCGTGACTGGCACGGAGCTGCTGCACCAGCCGCCGCGCGCCGGCGCCGCTGATCCAGCGGCTTTCACCCGCGTGCGTTGCGATCCTGCCGTCGAGCGTGCTGGCGAGTTTCAGCGTCACCAGCGGCCGGCCGGCACCGACCCGCAGCATGAAGCCGGCATTGAGCCGCGATGCCTCGGCCGCCAGCAGCCCGTCCTCGACCGCGATCCCGGCCTCGCGCAGGCGCTGGAGCCCCTCGCCGTTCACGCGCGGGTCGGGGTCGCGGGCGGCGACCACCACGCGCGCGATGCCGGACGCGATCAGCGCTTCGGTGCAGGGCGGCGTGCGGCCGAAATGGCAGCAGGGTTCCAGGCTGACATAGGCGGTAGCGCCCTGGGCCGCGGCACCGGCCCGCGCCAGCGCCACCACCTCGGCGTGCGGCCTGCCGCCCGGCTGGGTCCAGCCGCGGCCGACCACCGTGCCGTCGCGCACGATCACACAGCCGACCGCGGGGTTCGGCCAGACCGTGCCAAGCCCGCGCCCGGCGAGTGCCAGGGATGCGCGCATGTGCACAAGATCGCAGCCGCCCATCACCCGGCCCGGCCCGCCGCCGCCCTAGTCGCCCGGCTCAAGGCTGCCGATGAAGTCCTCGAAATCCTTGGCTTCGCGAAAATTCCGGTAGACCGAGGCGAAGCGCACATAGGCCACCGGGTCGAGCGCCTTCAGCGTCTCCATCACCATCTCGCCGATCGCCTTGCTGGTGATCTCGGCCTCGCCCCCGCCCTCAAGCCGACGCTGGATACCGTTGACGATGCGCTCGATCCGGTCCTCGTCCACGGGGCGCTTGCGGAGCGCGATGCGGATCGAGCGGGCCAGCTTGTCGCGATCGAACGGCACCCGCCTGCCATCACCCTTGATCACCGTGAGCTCGCGCAGCTGCACGCGCTCGACCGTGGTGAAGCGCTGCCCGCAGGCCGGGCAGAACCGGCGCCGGCGGATCGCCGAGGAATCCTCGCTGGGGCGGGAATCCTTGACCTGGGTATCCTCGTGTCCGCAGAACGGGCAGCGCATCGCGGGGCCGGATCAGGCGCGGTAGATCGGGAATTTTTCGCACAAGGCGAGCACCCGCGCCTTCACCGCCGCTTCCGCGGCGGTGTTGTCGCCGCCGTTCGACTTCGAAAGCCCGTCGAGCACATCGCCGATCATCTCGCCGACCTCGCGGAACTCGGCGACGCCAAAGCCGCGTGTGGTCGCCGCCGAACTGCCCAGGCGGATGCCGCTGGTCACCATCGGCTTCTCCGGATCGAACGGGATCGCATTCTTGTTGCAGGCGATGTGGGCGCGCTCCAGAGACGCATCGGCGGCCTTGCCGGTGATCCGCTTGGGGCGGAGATCGACCAGCATCAGGTGGCAGTCGGTGCCGCCGGTGACGATGTCGAGCCCGCGTGCCTGCAAGGTCGCGGCGAGCGCCCGCGCGTTCTCGAGCACGGCGTGCGCATAGGCGCGGAAGTCGGGGCCAAGCGCCTCGCCCAGCGCCACCGCCTTGGCCGCGATCACGTGCATCAGCGGGCCGCCCTGAAGGCCCGGGAACACCGCGGAATTGAACTTCTTTCCGAGCTCCGGGTCGTTGGCGAGGATCATGCCGCCGCGCGGCCCCCGCAACGTCTTGTGGGTGGTGGTCGTCACCACGTGCGCGTGCGGGACCGGGCTTGGAAAGACGCCGCCGGCGACCAGCCCGGCATAGTGCGCGACATCGACCATGAAATAGGCGCCGACCTCGTCGGCGATCTTGCGGAAACGTGCAAAATCAATCTGCCGCGGATAGGCGCTGCCACCCGCCAGGATCAGTTTCGGGCGGTGCGCGCGAGCCTTCGCCTCGACATCGGCATAGTCGATCAGCGAATCCTCGCGCCGCACGCCGTAGCTCACGACCTTGAACCACTTGCCGGAAAGGTTCACCGGCGAGCCGTGCGTCAGGTGCCCGCCGGCGGCGAGGTCCATGCCCAGGAACGTATCGCCCGGCTTCAGCAGCGCCAGGAACACCGCCTGGTTCGCCTGCGCACCGCTGTGTGGCTGCACGTTGGCGTAGCCACAGCCGAACAGTTTCTTCGCTCGTTCGATCGCCAGCGCCTCTGCCTTGTCGACCTCGGCGCAGCCGCCATAGTAGCGCCGGCCCGGATAGCCCTCGGCGTATTTGTTGGTCAGCACCGAGCCCTGTGCCTCCAGCACCGCGCGCGAGACGATGTTCTCGCTGGCGATCAGCTCGATGCCGTCCTGCTGGCGGGCGAGTTCCGAGGCGAGGATCGCCGCCAGCGCGGGATCGGCCTCGGCCACCGGCGCGTCGAAGAATTTCCGGATCGAGGCAGTGGGGCCGGAAGCGGTCATGCGGTCACCTTTGCCGAGAGTTTCGCCACCCGGCGGGCGTGCCGCCCGCCTTCGAAGTCGGTTTCCAGGAAGGTTTTCAGGCAGTCGAGCGCCACCGCCTCGCCGACCAGGCGGGCGCCGAGCGCGATCACGTTGGCGTCGTTGTGCTGGCGGGCAAGGCGGGCGCCGGTGACGTCGTGCACCAGCGCGCAGCGCACCGCGGCGTGGCGGTTGGCGGCGATCGAAATGCCGATGCCGCTGCCGCAGATCAGCACGCCGCGATCGGCCCTGCCGGACTCGATCTCGGCGGCGAGTGCTGCCGCGAAGTCGGGGTAGTCGACGCTTTCCGCGCCATCGGTGCCGAGATCGGCAAGCGGGTGGCCGGCGGCGCGCAGGCTTGCCGCCAGCACGCGCTTCAACGCCACCCCGGCATGGTCACAGGCGATCGCGACTCGGGTTGGTTCTGCCATCGGGGGAAGGCCCTTCCGCCGCCAGTTTCGGCGGCGCATGGGCATACCACGGATGGCGGTGGCGTTAGAAGCCGGCGCTAGCGGTTGGGTTCTGGCGCCGGTTCCGATTGTGCGGGGGCGGACTCGGCCTGAGCTGGTTCAGCCGGGGCGGTTTCCTCGGGGGCTGCGGGGCGGGCGGGCGGCGCCGGGCGCGCTACCCGCTGCGCTGCCCGCTCGGGTGTCGGCCGCGCCATCAGCTGCGCATCCAGGAAGGCCGGCACGCGGCGCTGCGCATCGGCACGTGCTGCCTGGTCGGTGCCGACATGGGCACTGCCGTCGCCGCGCACGCTGAAGGCAAGCCCGGTGCGCAGCCGCACCGGCAGGTCGGGAGCATCGAAGTCGTGATAGGCGCCCGGATACTCGACGAACGTGACGCGCGGGCCGGCGGCCGAGGCGAGCGCCCGGCAGGGCGCGGCCGGCGTCCAGTCGTCGGCATCCCCGATCAGCAGCAGCAGCGGTGCAACCGGTGCCCAGCCGCCGCGGCGAAGCGCGCGCCCGCAGCCGGGATAGAAGGCGACGAAGGCAGAAAAGCCGGAAAGGTCGGCGCTGGCCAGCACCGTCGATCCGCCATGGCTCCAGCCCAGCAGCGCAAGCCGCGCCGGCGCGATGCCCGGCCGGGCGCGCAGGAAGTCGCGCGCGCCCTCGACATCGGCGCGGCGTTCGCGCCAGGGCAGGATCGCGCGCTCGCGCACCGCGCATTGCGAGCCCTTGCCGCGCGAGGCGAAGCTTTCCGGCAGCAGCACCGCATAGCCCTTCGCCAGCAGCAGCTCCGCCCACTCCTCGTGGCGGGGCAGCAGCGTGCCGTTGGCGCGGTCGCGGCCGCCGCAGCCATGCAGCAGGATCACGGCAGGGAACGGCGCATTGCCGGCCGGCATTGCGAACAGCGCCGAGATCGTCGTGCCGTCGGCCGAGGCGAAGGTGACAGGCTCGAACCCTTGGGCACGGCCGGCATCCGGCACGAAGCCGCCCAGCACCAGCGCGAGCCAGAACGGCAGGAGGCGGCGGATCACCGCGCCTGCCCGCCCGCAGCCCCGCGTGCCCGCAGCAGTGAAAGCCGTTGCAGCGCCAGCTGGCGCAGCGCCGCGGTCGCGTGCGATGGCCCGACCGCGCACGCCTCCTGCCCGGTTGCCGGACAGATCGCGCTGACCCTGAGCCAGCCCCCCTGCCGGACCAGCTCGATGATCGGGGCGCCGGCGCGCAACCCTTCCATGGCCACCCGATCCCTTGCTATGGCTTGGCGCAACGACCGCCCACCCTTTCCCCATTGCCCCCGGGAGGATTGTTCATGCACCCCGAAACCCTCGCACTGCATGGCGGCTGGCGCAACGACACCGCAACCGGCGCCGTCGCGGTTCCGATCTACCAGACCAGCAGTTACCAGTTCGCAAGCACCGAACACGCCGCCAACCTGTTCGCGCTGAAGGAACTGGGGAACATCTACACCCGCATCATGAACCCCACGAACGACGCGCTGGAGAAGCGTGTCGCGGCACTGGAAGGCGGGGTTGCCGCCCTGGCGGTGGCCTCGGGCCAGGCCGCCACCGCCTTCTCGCTGCTGAATCTCGCCCAGGCCGGCGACAATATCGTGAGCTCGACCGACCTCTATGGCGGCACCTGGAACCTGTTTGCCAATACCTTCAAGCAGATGGGGATCGAGACGCGGTTCGTCGATCCGGCCGACCCCGAGGCGTTCGCACGCGCCACCGACGAGCGCACGCGCGGCTACTACGCCGAGACCCTGCCCAACCCGAAGCTCCAGGTCTTCCCGATCGCCGAGGTCGCCGCAATCGGGCGCAAGCTCGGTGTGCCGCTGATCATGGACAACACCTCCTCGCCGGTGATCTGCCGGCCGCTCGACCACGGTGCCGCGGTGGTGATGCACAGCACCACCAAGTATATCGGCGGCCACGGCAACTCGATCGGCGGCGTCATCGTCGATGGCGGCAATTTCGACTGGGAAGCCAACGCCAAGCGCTTCCCGCTGCTGAACACGCCCGATCCCAGCTATCACGGCGCGATCTGGACCGAGGCAGCCAGGCCCCTCGGCCCGGTCGCCTACATCCTGCGCATGCGGGTGACGCTGCTGCGCGACCTCGGTGCGGCGATGAGCCCGTTCAACGCCTTCCTGTTCCTGCAGGGGATCGAGACACTGCCGCTGCGCATGGAACGCCACTGCGCCAACGCCGACCAGGTCGCCGCCTTCCTGAAGGGACGGAAGGAGGTTGCGCGGGTGATCCACCCCTCGCAGCAGGATGGCGAGGCGAGGCGGCGGGCCGAGCGGCACTTCAAGGGCGGCCTCGGCGCGCTGATGGGGGTCGAGCTCGCCGGCGGGATGGAGGCCGGGCGGCGCTTCATCGAGGCCCTCAAGCTCTTCTATCACGTCGCCAATATCGGCGACGTGCGGAGCCTCGCGATCCACCCGGCCAGCACCACCCACAGCCAGCTCAGCCCCGAGGAGCAGGCAGCGACCGGCGTCACGCCCGGCTATGTGCGGCTGTCGATCGGCATCGAGCACATCTCCGACATCCTGGCCGATCTCGGCCAGGCGCTGGAGGCGGCAGGCGGCAGCATGCGCAAGGCCGCCGAATAGGGCGCGCCGGGCGGCGTTGCGGGGGGCGTCGGTTCCTCTTGAAGCTTGCGTCGGTTACCGCCACGTTAGCTTCCACGGGGTCGGACCCCTCTGGCGAGCCGGGCGCCAACCCGCCCGGTCGCGCCGCCGGCCCCCACCGTGCTGCCTCACGCGCACTGGCGGGCGAACAGGAACCGCCGCGCGGGCCGGCAGCCCAGAGATGGCAAGCGATGAGGGAGCGTGATGACCGAGACGACGCCACCTGAACCCGATGCCGGCATGGTTCGCGCGCTTGAGGCGCGCCATGCCGAGTTCGAACGCATGCTGGGCGAGGAACTCGCACGGCCGATGCCGGACGAGACCGTGGTCAAACGGCTGAAGCACGAGAAACTCGCGATCCGCGACCGGCTTGCCGGGATGGCCGCCGCGACAGGACGCCCGTCCCGTCTCGCGACGGCCTGACCGCCGCCCGTCCCCCACGGGCGGCGCGGAACTGCCCGCGCCGGCACGATCCCCCGCCGGCGCGGGATTCTTTCGTTCGTCTCGCAGTCGTTGGCACCGACGCAGCTGGTGCGGATGCGCTGGCGATCGCTGCCGGCCCCGCCGGTTGACCCCGCCGGTTGACCCCGCCGGTTGACCCCGCCGGTTGACCCCGCCGATTGACCCCGCCGATTGACCCTCTGGCCCGCATGCGGCAGCGTCACGCGCCATCGCGGGAGGAAGCATGACCATCCATTTCATCGTGCACGAGCCGGGCGATTCGTGCGGCGTCGTCGTCGTCGAGGGGCTGAAGGCAGGAACCGAGCTCACCGGCTGGGTGATGAGCAACGACAGCACCATCACCTTCAAGGCCAGGAACGACATCCCGATCGGCCACAAACTGGCGACCGTCCCGATCGCCAAGGATGCCACGGTGATCAAGTACGGTGTCGATATCGGCCGCGCCATCGCCGCCGTCTCGCCGGGCGAGCACCTGCACGTGCATAACCTGAAGACCAAGCGCTGGTGAGGACCCCTCGGCGATGACCAACCTGAAGAATGCCACCTGGCAGGGATACCGCCGCGCCGATGGCCGTTTCGGTTCGCGCAACCACGTGATCGTGCTGCCGGT